>MWCJ01000035.1 GCA_002069975.1 Bacteroidetes bacterium ADurb.Bin217
AGATTGATATGAATACCAGTAGGTTAATAATTTAGTTTCGTTACCATTATCACATTCAGCTATAAGAGTATTTCCGCCTGGTATTGCATTGGTTACACTTTGATTGGTAAATGCTTGAAGTGCATTTGCATCAGCACTTTGAATTGTACCCGGAGTATATGATATTGTTATAACATCGCCTAAAGAAATTGCTGAACTAAGAGTAAGGTCTATAGCTGAAGTGCCATTGAGTGCAATAGCAGAAAAAGCATTGGCAACGGTAGAACCATTTACACGAAGCGTAAATGCACTATATGTTCCTGCTGCTGGGGTAGCCATAGTTTTATTGAAAGTTAAAGTAATTTTTGAGCCATCAATATTGGTAGTTGCACCGGTCAAAAGAGGGTTTGTAGCGACAACGGTCCCGGGTTTCCAAAAATTACCTGACATCATAAACAAAGTGATACAACGTAAGGTTTGACTAAAATATGCTTCATTATTTCCTAAACCTACAATATTAGTATAGGCTGTATTTAAGGCAGTTTGATACGTTGTTCCTGAAGTTCCCATGAAGGCAAGACCAATCATGCCAAATGTTCCGTTTTTATATGTTCCTACACTTGGATTAGAAGCATTTTGAGCTACAGGACCTTTTAAATTTGATGCATAGTTATTAGCCCATGAAGACATTTTACTACAAATATCAGAAGCTGTAGTGGCAGATGCAGAACCATTCCAAATATAGTCCATTGCCATACGCCATGGATTACGAATTGCATCCCAACCAAATTCGTTAGGACCATTACAATCATTAGCAGCAGCATTACTTCCAGCCCAGTTACTTACCAAACCTGTTGTGCTATTTCTGTTTGTTAGCAAAAAACTATTTGCAGTAGTCGTTGCACTATTCCAAAAACTTGCTTGAGCAGTTTCTACTTTTGCATATTCTCTGTAATAGGCAGGAGACATATAACTTGGATTTCTACAATCGCTTCCTGTTCCCCACATGTCACCGTTTAAAGTTTGATATGTAGTTGGATGTATTTCGAATCTTCTAATTTTATCTATTAAATATAAAGCTTCATTTTTATAATTGTATGGAGTTGTTGCAGTTGGCCATTGCTCAGATGCTATAATTAATGCCATTGCAGCATCAAGCTCGGCATCGGTTGCTCCATTTTGCCCCAATACCCCGCTACAGCCATTTATTTTCCAGTTCATTACACCATTGGAATTCTTTTTGGCAAGATAATATTTCCACAAACCATCAAATAATGTTTTGTCAGCAGCATAGGCAGCAAGCAACATTCCATAGGCAATACCTTCTGATACTGTTTCGGTTTGTGTATCGTATTTTACACGAATACCGTCTGTACATGTTTCTGTAAGATTTGTTTTCCATGCATTGTAGGCATTTGCTGCGTCTTGCGACTTACCATACGTTCCTCCAGTTGGTAAATTCGTTGGCATGATACCATACGAATAACTTGTTCGTGAACCAAACGGAACCGTTGGATTGTTTGAATTAATTTGTGAAAATGCAAAATGTGAACATAATGCAAAGAGTAATAAAAATACATGTTTTCTCATCGTTCGGTAGTTTTTAAGAATTTTGTAACATTATTTAATTTCGAAGTATATACAATTTTAGGATAGTTAAACCCTATATACCAAAATATAAAAATACTTTTTTTTTATTAAAAAAAATCAATAATTTAAAAATCCAACACAAAATACACATTTCTTGTAACAAAATTTCGTACATTTGTGTATAAATAATAGTCTAATATACTCATTTAAAAGCGTCATATGTCTGATTCGCAGCATTTTCATGATTCTGAATGTTCCGATTTTCAATCGCGTATTGAAATTTTGCAACAGCATATTCTTGCTATGCGTAATACGTATTCCAACAATTATTTCGAAACCCTTATAGAAGATATGCCTTTAGCGTATCATTCTCTCGACCAATATGGACGCATAATTAGGGTTAACAAATCTTGGATAGAACTTATGGAATATGAAATGTCTGAGGTTTTAGGTATCGTTATTACAAAATACTTTACCAAAAAATCGTTGGCATTATTTCAACGAAAATTCCCGGTATTTAAGCAAACAGGATTTACTAAAAATACCGAATTTGAATTTATTACCAAATCGGGAAAAATTATTGTATGTGAAATAAGTGGTAGAATAGAATACGATAAGCATGGTGTAATGGTAGTAAGTCATTGCATCTTAAATGATATTACTTTTCGTAAGCAAATAGAACGCGAAATGCGTGAGGCTAAACAAAATTGGCAGCATATGTTTCAGGCTATTTCGAGCCCTACTGTTATTTTAAATCCCGATTTTACCATTGTATATGCCAATGATGCTGTAATTAAAGCAAGTAAATTACCTATCAATGAAATTATTGGTCAACCGTGTTGTAGAGTTTTTCATGGAAAACATGTAACACAACCACCGAAAGATTGTCCAACCAAAAAATTGTTGGAACATATCCATGTTCCGCAAGTTGCCGAGATGGAAATAGAGGCGTTTAATGGTACTTTTTTGGTGTCGTGTACACCAATTTTCACCAACGAAGGTAAGCTCGATAAGGTAATTCACATAGCTACCGATATTACGCCGATTAAAAAAATGTCGGCTGCAATAGAAGAAAATGAGAAGCGATTTCGGGAATTAGCCGATTATTTGCCGCAAACTGTGTATGAATGTGCACTTGATGGGACATTTTCATATGTTAACAAAAGCGGATTGTCTATGTTTGGCTATACGCAAGAAGATGTTCGCAATGGTTTGAATATATTGCAAATGCTTGCTCCCGAAGAAATTGAAAAAGCAAAAGCCAACATAGAATTATTATATAAACAAGGGAGTAATTCGGGAAATGAATACATAGCAAAACATAAAAACGGTTCAACTTTTCCGGTAAAAATATATACCAATGTTGTAATACAACAAGGTAAACCTACTGGCTTACGAGGAATTTTAATAGACCTTTCGGAGCAAAAACAAGCTGAATTTATTATTCAAGAAAATCAACGGGTATTGTCGTCGCTCATGTCTAATACTCCCGGCTTATTGTACCGCTGTAAGTATGATACGCAATGGTCAATGATATTTATAAGTGAGCAATGTATTGCAATTACCGGATATTCGCCCGATGATTTTATAGATAATAAAACATTGGCTTTTAATGATGTAATTGCTGCTGAATTCCAGAACAATATTTCGGAGGAATGGGTACGTTGTATTGAACACAAATCAAAATTCACATACGAATATCAAATTATTCACAAATCGGGAGAACGACGATGGGTATATGAATCGGGGAATCCGGTATTTGATGATGCCGGTAATGTTATGTTTTTGGAAGGCTATATAGAAGATATAACCGAACAAAAACAAACCGAATTTGCACTGCGACATTCATTGTTAGCATTGTCGCAACCTCTTGATTCTACAGAAAATATTGTGTTTTCCGATTTGTTTAATCTCGAAGATATTCAAACTATTCAAGATGAGTTTTCTAATGCTACAGGTGTTGCCTCAATAATAACAGATCCTAGTGGTGTTCCAATTACAAAGCCTAGTAATTTCACTAGATTATGCAGTAGTATTATTCGCAATACTAAAATTGGAAAGCAAAATTGTTATAATTCCGATGCCAAAATTGGATGTAAATGTACAACAGGACCTACTGTTCAACCATGTTTAAGTGGCGGTTTGTTAGATGCGGGTGCTAGTATTGTTATTGGAAATAAACATATTGCAAATTGGTTAATTGGGCAGGTTAGAACCGAAGATGTAAATGAAAATAAAGTATTGCAATACGCAGATACTATTGGGGTTGACACTGAGGAGTTTAAAAAAGCTTTTCAAGAAGTTCCAAAAATGTCGCAAACAAGATTTGAATCAATTGCAAAATTATTATATACTATCGCACAAGAACTTTCATTCAAAGCATATCAAAATATTCAACAGGCTCGTTTTATTAAAGATATTCAAAAAAATGAACTCATTTTAAAAGAAAAAAATGATGAAGTAGAAGCTCAAAATGAGGAATATCAGCAACTCAATGAGGAATTAAACGAAGCAAATATTGCTTTGCACCAAGCTAAAGAAACAGCTCTAAAAAATGAAGAACAATATCGTTTGTTGTTTGCCGAAATGGAACAAGGAATCGCTGTTCATGAGGTTATATATAATGAAGAGGGTAAGGTCGTAGATTATAGATTTATAGATATTAATCCTGCATATGAACGTATTACCGGATTAACTCGTGAAATGGCTTTACATAAACGAGTACGTGAAATTTTACCGAATGTAGAAGAATACTGGATAGAAACTTTTGGAAATGTAGCTGTAACCGGAATACCAACTCACTACGAAAATACTGCTGCGGAACTTAAAAAACATTTTGAAGTTGTGGCATATCGTCCGCAAGCTAACCAATTTGCCGTAATTGTAACTGATATCACAGATCGTAAGCAAGCTGAATTACTTTTGAAAGAAAAAAATGATGAAATTGAAGCTCAAAACGAGGAGTATTTACAACTTAACGAAGAATTAGCCGAGGCAAATAGAAAACTCGAAGAGGCCAAAGAATTGTTACAAGAAAAGGAAGAAAAATATCGGGAATTGGTTGAAACTTCACAGGATTTGATTTGGCAATGCGATTTAGAAGGGCATTTTACCTATATTAATCCTATTTGCAAACAAATTTTAGGATATACACAAGAAGAATTGCTTGGTAGAAAATTTACCGAATCACTTAAATATGATATTCGTGACCGCGATATGGAAGTATTCAAACAAATCCTTCAAGGTGTTGATATTAAGGGTTTTGAATCTATTCATGTGCATAAAAACGGCAGTGATGTGTATTTGATTTTTAATGCAAAACCTCTGTATAATGCACTCGGCGAGGTAGTTGGTACAGGTGGAACAGCCTATGATATTACAGAATTAAAACGTGCCGAAAGAGCTTTACGATTAAGTGAAGACAAATACAAACTTATGGTTTCAAATACCGATGTGGTAAGTTTTATTATTGATAAACAAGGTATATTTACGTTATCGGAAGGTAAAGCACTCGACAAATTAGGACTTAAACCCGGACAAGTGGTTGGAATGTCGGCTTATGATGTATATAAAGATTTTCCGCAAATAACAACTTCTATTGAACGTGTGCTGCATGGCGAAGTAATTCGTGAAGAGCTCATGATTGCGGAAGTTGTATTTGATATATTGTATTCTCCAATTTTTGACGAAAATAATTCTGTAATAATGTTAATAGGTTTGGCAGTCGATATTACCGAACGTAAAAAGTCAGAACTGTTACTCAAAGCAAAAAACGACGAAGTTGAGGCTCAGAATGAGGAGTATATGCAATTGAACGAAGAACTAGTAAGTGCAAATCAGGAATTATATCTTGCAAAACAAAAAGCGGAGGAAAGTGATAGACTTAAATCGGCGTTTTTGGCAAATCTGTCGCATGAAATTCGTACTCCAATGAATGCTATTTTAGGGTTCTCTGATTTACTTGCCGATAAAGATATTTCATACGAACACCGCTGTGAATATGTAAATATTGTACAAAAAAGTGGTAAACATTTATTAACAATTATTAATGATTTAATAGATGTTTCGAAAATAGAAACCGGACAAGTTGTGCCATTTTATAGTGAAATTAGTTTACAAACATTTTTGAAGGATTTATATAATACTTTGCATGTAACTATTCCTGAAGATAAACAAGTAAATTTTTCTATAGAATTAGAGCATATAGATTCTACAACAAAGCTTATAAGTGATGAAGTAAAATTGCGTCAGATAATTATAAATATAGTTACAAATGCACTTAAATTTACCGATTCAGGTTTTGTTACAATTGAATGTGAGTATACAAATCAGAATGAATTAGTATGTAAAGTTAAAGACTCGGGTATAGGTATTGCTCAAGAATATTATTCAGCAATTTTTGATAGATTTCGTCAAGTCGAAGGCGATATTGCAATTAAAAAAGGTGGTTCGGGATTAGGTTTGGCAATATCGAAAGCCTATGCCGAAATGTTAGGAGGATCTATATCGGTATCGTCTGAATTAGGTAAAGGCTCTACGTTTACCCTTAGTATACCTAACTATACAGAATATAAAAAACCTAAAAAAGTTCATAAGCAAAAAGAAACTATAGATGATCAATTAGGAAATAACGAAACTATATTAGTTGCCGAAGATGATGATGTAAATTATTATTATCTGACAAAAATTATGGCAAAAACGAATTATAATATTATTCGAGCTCTCAATGGCGAAGAAGCGGTAAGCATTGTTAAAAATAATCCAAATGTTAAGTTGATTCTTATGGATATAAAAATGCCTAAAATGAATGGCTACGAGGCTACCAATATTATTCGTTCGTTAGACGCAACTATACCCGTAATAGCTCAAACCGCATATGCACTGAGTGATGAGCAGGAAAAAATAAGGCAAACTAATTTCACCGATTACGTAAGCAAACCTCTTAAACGTGATGTGTTATTGGAATTAATTAAAAAACATATAATTTCATAATATATTTTTTTGAGAAGGGTTAATTCGCATTTAACAAAAAGTAAACAGTTTATCAAAATAAATTATACTTTTGTAATTAAAATTTCAAACGTATGAATAGTTTTGGTAGATTATTTCGGGTAAGTATATTTGGCGAAAGTCATGGTATTCAAATAGGTGCTATAATCGATGGTTGTCCTGCTGGTATTTCTTTAAGTGAAAAAGATTTAGAGCATGATTTTGCTCGTCGCAGAGCAGGTGGCGTTGGTACTACACCTCGAATAGAACCAGATTTACCTCGAATAGTTAGTGGAGTATTTAACGGAAAAACTACCGGAGCTCCTATTACTGTGGTGTTTGAAAATACAAATACAAAATCAGGTGATTATTCAAATTTGTGGGATCAACCTCGTCCCGGTCATGCAGATTATACCGGACAACAAAAATATGGTGGGTTTAACGATCCTCGTGGGGGTGGTCATTTTTCGGGACGAATTACTTTAGGATTGGTTGCAGCCGGTGTAATTGCAAAAAAAATAATAGCTCCTGCTACAGTGTCGGCTACACTTATAGAGGCGGGTGGCTCTCATGATATTCAAGCAGCTGTAGAGCAAGCTGTTGCTCAAAAAGATTCGATTGGAGGCATTATAGAATGTGTGTGTACGGGAATATCTGTAGGATTGGGTGAACCATTTTTTGATTCTGCCGAAGCACTTATTTCTCATATGATTTTTGCTGTTCCTGCTACCAAAGGTATAGAATTCGGAAGTGGTTTTGCTTCTGCTCGTATGAAAGGGAGCGAACATAACGATGCAATTATTTCTGCCGATGGTTCTACCAAAACAAATTATGCTGCAGGAATAAATGGTGGTATTACTAACGGAAATGACATTGTGTTTCGAGTTGCCGTAAAACCAACATCAAGTATTGGAATTCCTCAAAATACCTATCATTTTAAACATAAAGCAGTGGAAGAATTGCGTATAGAAGGCAGACACGATGCGTGTATTGCATTGCGTATACCCGTAGTTATAGAAGCTGCTACTGCGGTAGCTTTAGCCGATTTATATTTGTTGGCTCAGCAACGTCCAAGAGTGATTATTGAATAAACCCGCCGCCAACTACTCGGGTTTCTTTATAAAATACTGCTGTTTGTCCCGGAGCTATTGCTTCTAATGGCGTGTGTAATTGTACGGTACATGTTTTTTCTCTTATATCAGTAATATTACAGCTATGTTCTTGATTTCTATATCGTATTTTTACTGTAAGGTCTCCTTGCATATCGGTAGGCGAATGAAAATAGTATGAATGTACAATAAACTGTGTGCGAAATAACGAAATGTAAGGACTCAAAGTTACAGTATTATCTTGTGCATTAATGCATTTTACAAATAATCGAGTATTTAGTGCAATACCTAATTGCTTGCGTTGTCCTACGGTATACCAAGTATAGCCTTCGTTGGGAGCAATAATTTCTCCTTGTTCGTTTATGTGATTTCCTCTAGGTATAGTAATATTTCGTTTTGCTAATTCTTGTACAAGAAACGGACGATAATTAGAGTTTCCTAAAAAACAAATTCCAAGACTATCTTTACGTTGTGAAATAGTAGTAAACCCTTTATTATATGCATATTCGCGAACTTGTTTTTTTGTGAATGAACCTAAAGGAAAAATTGTTCTCGATAGTATATGTTGAGCTAATCCCCATAAAAAAAATGATTGATCTTTATCGGGGTCAATTCCTTGTGAAATATAATATAAATCATTTCTTTTTTCAATCGATACATAATGTCCGGTAGCAATACAATCGCATTGTAAATCGATTGAGTAATCGTAAAGAATTTGCCATTTGAGTCTTGGATTACATATTGCACAGGGAAAAGGAGTTCGTGCGGCTAAATATTCTTGAACAAAATATTCTATAACGGTAGTATAAAATTTTTGCGAAGCATCAACATGATGAAAGGGGATAGAGAGAGCTGAACATACTTCGGCTACAGTATTTAGTGATTCTTGTTGTTGTGCAATTACTTGTGGTGATGCCCAATTACTGTTAAAAAACGAAATAAATAATCCTTGAACGTCATATCCTTGTTCGTTGAGCATAACAGCAGCGGCGGAACTATCGGTTCCGCCGCTCATAGCTAGTAATATTTTTGTTTTTCTCATACCGAAGTTGAGAGTATGTATACCGTTATTTTACAAATTTTGATAACAAACGCAGATATTGAACTTGATATCCATTGCTGTTTTCGCCTACCGACCATGAATTTAAAGGCCATCCTTGATTAAAATCCATATATGATTTTTGAGCAGGTTGATTTTTGAGGGGTTTAACATCTAATTCAAAACATTTTGCATTGTTTTCTTTGCTGTCGCAATTTTCCGGACAACATTTATCCCAATCATATTCTTTGTTTGGTCCACCGGTAATAAATCCGGGAGGAGGACCATAAGTTGATTTACCAACTTCGTCCCATTTTTTGCTGCCTTGTACAAACCACATATGATATATTTGATTTACTGAATTTTCGGCACCATATGCTGACATATTGGTTAAATAACACTTATTAAGTGGATTTACACCATGTAAATAATGTATATAGTATTCAGCAATTTTTTTAGCCTCATCTTGCATTTCGGGCATTATGTTATATTGCACCAAATTGTAATAAATATTGCCTTGTTTAGCTTTAGTGCCATTTGACCCCCATACATAATCTTTTTGATACGATAAATATGGGTCATCGTTATTTTTAATAGCAAATAAATTATGTATAGTATCGGTAGCTTGTTTGTATACCGCTTTAATGTGTTCAACAATTACGGGGTCTGCTTTTGGTAATTTTGTGTAATATAATAACAAGTCTTGGTTGTATTCGCCAAACGGAAACACTAATGTCCATGCTATCATTTTAAGTTTTTTGTAGTTGTCTTCGAATATTTTTTTATACACTTCGTTTCCGGTTAAATCATACATGCGTAAAGCCGCTTGCAATCGTTTTTCAATGAGTCCCATATCATCAACTTCTTGTTGTCCGGCACCTAAACCTTGTGTTCCGTGTTGAGCACTATTGTTATAAAATTTCATATTCGGATTTGCTTCAGCCCAGTCCCACGAAAGTTTTGCAGCTTCGGTAAGTTTTGCAGCCAATTTTTCGTTATATGGTTTTACTACTTTTGCTCCATATGCATATGCAGCAACAGCTGATAATGTAGATGAGGTGCTAGGAGAGCCCCAATAACTTGGTTTTGATGCAGATGAAGGGGGCGATGCTTCATCGAGTCCTACAATTGAAATTACAGAACCACTTGAAAATTGTAGTCGTAACAAATGCTCAAGGCCAAAGATAGCTTCGTCTAATATATCGGGTATAGAATTGCCCGATTCGGGTATATTAAAATCATCGGTCCAAGCTTTTGGATTTTCTTCGTATGCTAAAAGCATGTATATAATATAATCACTTGTCCAATTGGTATACTTGTTAAAATCACCGGCATCGTACCAACCACCTCGTACATCTTTTTCGGTACTTGCATCGTTTTGTAATCCCCATTGACGGCAATTTGGATCTTGTAATTTTCCTAAATGACTTGCACCGTCAGCCCAACCTTCCCCGGCAATTTTTGCTGTTTTAGGGAATCCGGCACGTTGGTAATAAAACGTTTTAAAAGCTTGTTTCAATATTTCTTTGTATACATTCGCAGAGATTTGAAATTCATGCGACCGAACACGACGTTCGATATCTAACACGAAATATGTACCTTCTTTGGTAACACTCGAAAAGTCAAAATGCCACACTATATCACCCGAAGAAGGGTCTATACTGCCATTGTTCCATGCAACAGGTTTACTTTTAAATACATGACGTTTTGATTTTGCATCTACCAAAGCATAAGTTCTGCCGGGTTTAAATGTTTCGGCAGCATCAAATCCTTGTTCAGGATTACGAATTACCGCAATTTTACGTGATTCCGGAAGATACCCAAATTGATCTACTACTATATAATTTGTAGGTTTATATGCTTGTGCTCCTAAGAATAAGGGTACAGCAATAAGCGAAAAAAGAAAGAATTTTTTTAACATGTCAATTGAAATTTATATACGTATGCAATAAAAAACAAAAATATAAAAAATATACAAAGTTTTAGGTTTCATGCTTCGAATAAATTGTATAAACCTAAGTTCGATTTAATTTTATTGTAGCACTCCGAAATTAACACCTTGATTTACAAAGATATTTCGTGTAAAAATTTTACAAATTGTGCGGTAGCTCTGCCTCGGTGGCTTATAGTATTTTTAATGCTCATAGGCATTTGTGCAAAAGATGTTTCGTAGCCGTCGGGTATAAATATGGGGTCGTATCCAAATCCTTCTTCCCCCATTCGATGCTCCGCAATTGTACCTTCAACAGCTCCTTCGAACAAATATTCTTCACCATCGATAACGCAAGCAATTACGGTTCTAAATATTGCATATCTATTGGTTTTTCCATTCAATAATTCTAAGGTTTTTTGTATGTTATCATCCGGACTGCAGTGCTCACCGGCAAAACGAGCAGTAATAACTCCCGGAGCCCAATTAAGTTCTTCAATTTCTAATCCGGTATCGTCCGAAAAACAGTTACAACCATATTTTTCAAAAATATACATTGCCTTTTGTATGGCATTTTCTTCTAATGTTTCGCCTGTTTCCGGAATTTCATCATAACAACCAATATCTTCTAAACTTACAATTTCGAAAAATTTACCTGCAATTGCCCGAATTTCAGCGAGTTTATGTTTGTTATTTGTGGCAAAAACTAGTTTCATATTTATAATTATTATTTTTACAAATATACATATTGCCATAAAATAACTAGATGCTACAATATAAAATTAAAAAAATATTTCCGTACTTCGTAAAGTAAAAATTACAAGATTTGTCTATTGATTCTCAACATATTTGGCATCCGTATGCTTCGGCGTTTCCCGAAACCGAATGTTTTCATGTAGTTTCAGCTCAAGGAGTATATTTGCATTTGGCCGATGGTAGGCGTATAATTGATGGTATGTCGAGTTGGTGGTCGGTAATTCATGGATATAATCACCCTCGTTTAAATTCTGCAGCTCAACAACAGTTACAGGCAATGTCGCATGTAATGTTTGGTGGGCTTACTCATACACCCGCATTAGAACTTACCAAACGGTTGCTTGCTATTGTTCCTTCGAATTTACAGCATGTGTTTTATTCCGATTCGGGTTCGGTAGCTGTAGAAGTAGCTATGAAAATGGCTGTACAATATTGGCATTCACAACAAAAACCGGCTAAACATAAATTTGTTACTATCCGTGGGGGGTATCATGGCGATACGTGGCATGCTATGTCGGTATGCGACCCGCACACTGGAATGCATTCGTTGTTTGCACAATCCTTGCCTCAGCAATTGTTTGCTCCACGTCCACTTTCTGTATATGGT
Organism: Bacteroidetes bacterium ADurb.Bin217; assembly: GCA_002069975.1. Lineage (GTDB taxonomy): Bacteria > Bacteroidota > Bacteroidia > Bacteroidales > UBA1715 > MWCJ01. Next base: position 12,000 of record MWCJ01000035.1, read on the forward strand.
GGAATATGGAATCCCAATGATTTAGATACTATGAAAGAGTTGTTCCAAGAACATCATGATTCGATAGCTGCTTGTATACTTGAACCAATAGTCCAAGGAGCGGGAGGAATGTATTTTTATCATCCAACTTTTTTGAGCGAACTTGCAGTTTTGTGTAAATCATACAACATATTGCTTATAGCCGACGAAATTGCAACAGGATTTGGACGAACAGGAAAATTATTTGCGTGCGAACACGCTCAAGTACAACCTGATATTATGTGTATTGGTAAAGCTATTACCGGTGGCTATATGAGTTTTGCCGCTACGTTGTGTACGCAAGAAATAGCACAAAGCATTTCTCATCAGTATCCCGGGGTATTTATGCATGGACCTACTTTTATGGCAAATCCACTTGCTTGTGCCATAGCATGCGAAAGCATCGATGTGTTATTAGAATCTGATTGGCAGCGTACAATACAACAAATAGAATTACAGCTCACACAATTATTGGCTCCACTTAAACAAGAGCAAACAGTTGCTAATGTTAGAGTTTTGGGAGCAATAGGAGTTGTAGAAATGAAAGAAGCTGTAGAAATGAAAGTTATTCAGCCACTTTTTGTTGAACAAGGTGTATGGATACGACCATTCGGCAAACTTATATATGTAATGCCGCCATATTGTATTACTTCTGATGAATTATCTCAATTAGTTTCAGCTATTACAACAATAGTAACCAAATACACCTATGCTCTTTAATTCATCTGTTTTTGCAATATTTCTCATACTTGTATTTTGTTTGTATTGGTTTATTTTAAAGAATATAAAACAGCAAAATATATTATTGCTTCTAGCAAGTTTATTTTTCTATGGATGGTGGGATTGGAGATTTTTATCGCTTATATGTTTTTCATCGCTGTTAGATTTTGCAATAGGATTAGCTTTGAACAACACACAAACGCATAGTAAGCGTAAATTGCTGTTAATAATAAGTATATGTTTAAATATAGGATTATTATTTACGTTTAAATATTATAATTTTTTCGTAGAATCGTTTCTTTTTCTCTTTCATTCGTTTGGTGTTGATTTGAATGTGCAAACTGTATCTATAATACTACCTTTAGGAATAAGTTTTTATACATTTCAAACATTGAGTTATACCATTGATGTGTATAAACGAGCATTTGAACCAACAAAGGATATCGTTGCTTTTATGGCATTTATATCATTTTTTCCGCAATTAGTTGCTGGACCTATAGAGCGAGCATCGAATTTACTCCCTCAGTTTTTTGCAAAGCGAATATTTAATACACAATTTGCTTTGGAAGGATTAAAAATTATGCTTTGGGGATTTTTTAAAAAAATTGTAATTGCCGACGGAATCTCTGTAATTATAGACCCCATATTTGAATCGCCGGAACTTTATGAAGGTGGCACTTTGGCTATAGCAGGATTGTTATTTGCGGTTCAAATTTATGCCGATTTTTCGGGATATTCAGAAATTGCTATTGGTACTGCACGTTTATTTGGGTTTCGATTAATGACAAATTTTAAATATCCATATTTTTCGTCGTCGATTATAGAATTTTGGAAACGTTGGCATATTTCATTAACAAGTTGGTTTAAAGATTATATTTATATCCCATTAGGCGGCAACAGATTGGGATTTTCTAAACAAATTATAAATACCTTTATTGTATTTTGTGTAAGCGGAATATGGCATGGAGCAAATACTACTTTTGTGCTTTGGGGAATTGCACATGCTTTTTTCTTTATTATTGCGTTGCTGATTCAAAAGTACAATAAGACGTTGTTTCAATCATTATCTGTTATTCGTATAAGTAAAATACTTTATACCAATTGTATAGTAGTGTTGCTTTGGTTTTTGTTTCGAGCCGAATCAATGCAAGATGTTTCTGTTATTTTTGCAAAAATATTCAGTTCAAATATTACACACCATTCGTTGGTAATTCCTACATATGTGTATATTGTTATTGTTGTTTTATTTTTTGTTGAATGGCTTGGACGAAGCCGAGATTTTGCAATACTTGCAATAGGGAATATACCTGTGCGTAGTATTCGTTGGGCTGTGTATTACGTGCTTATTTTTACAATTTTATATTATTTTAAGACACCTTTAAATTATATATATTTTCAATTTTGAAAGAATTTATTCGCCATATAATTTTATTTGTTGCTATACTTTTAGTTGTTAGTATAAGTTTAGATATTTTTATTTCGAAGCAATTGCGAAAATCGAAATCCTATGCTGCCGGCGAATATACAGTTTGGAACGATATATTTGCCAACAGAATTACTCACGATATTCTTATTTATGGTTCGTCGAGAGCATGGGTTCATTTTTCGCCCGAAATAATTCAAACAACAACAGGGAAATCTGTTTACAATATGGGATTAGATGGGCAGAGTTTTGAAATACAATATCTTAGGCATCTAAAAATATTTCAAAGACATATTCCGCACAGTATTATATTTTCATTAGATATTTTTAGTCTCGAACGCGATATTGATATATATAATGTAGAACAATTTTTACCGTATATGCCTGATATTGATATTTGGAATTATACACGCAGAAACAAAGGATTTACTTGGTTTGATTATAGCTTGCCTCTTATTCGATATGCCGGGCGACGAACAGAAATTCAAAAAGCGGTAACACTGTGTAATGCAACAGACGAAGAATTATACAGATATAATGGATACAAACCAATACAAGCCCAATGGACTAAAAAGGTAGAAAAAACTTTATTGAATAAAAAGGAGAGACGTATCATTGTAGATTCCACTCTTAGAGTGTTATTTGAACGGTGTGTTGCTCAATGTGTTGCTAATAATGTGCAGGTTTTGTTTGTGTATTCACCCGAACATATTTTGGGACAAAAACATATTCGTAATAGAGATTCTGTAATTACTATATATTCGAACATTGCACGCAAATATAATGTGCCATTTTATAATTTTTCGAACGACTCCATGTGTTATTCTACACGGTATTTCTACAATGCAAGTCATTTAAACAAAGAAGGTTCCGAAATTTTTAGCAAAAAAATAGCAACAATAGTACAGAAACTTTGATGTAAATATGTACATTTGACCAACATGTAATTATAATTAAACATGGCTCAATTAGATAAGTATAGTGCTAAAATTCAAGAATTGACTGAGCACGGTAATTTGCGAGTATTACGAAATGGTGTTCCGGAAGGAATGATAAATCTTAGTTCGAACGATTACTTAGGGTTACAACACAACGAAGAATTGTACGAAGAATTTCTCGACGAAATTTCTATTCATAATTATCAATTTACAGCAGCATCTTCGCGATTGCTTTCGGGTAATTCGGTTGAATATCATACCTTAGAACTATTGTTGCAACAACTCTACAAACGCGAAGCAGCTTTGGTTTTTAATAGTGGATATCATGCTAATTGTGGAATATTGCCGGCATTGGCAGGGGCTCGTGATTTAATTGTAGCCGACAAATTGGTTCATGCAAGTATTATTGATGGTATGCGATTGGGGCAAGCACAATATGAACGATTTAGGCATTTAGATTACGAGCATTTAGATGCTATTCTTACTGAACATGCACACAATTATGAAAATGTATTTATTGTTACAGAAAGTATTTTTAGTATGGATGGCGATAGAGCAAATTTAATAGATTTGGTAAGATTGAAGAATAAATATAATGCCCTGCTCTATGTAGACGAAGCTCATGCTGTTGGTGTGTATGGCCAATCCGGCTTAGGTTTATGCGAAGAAATGAATATAGTACAAGATTGTGATTTTATAGTTGGTACATTTGGTAAAGCATTGGCTTCGGTAGGAGCATATGTAATTTGTAACGATTTGTTTAAAACGTATTTGATAAATCATGCACGTACACTTATATTTACTACAGCATTGCCTCCTATAAATCTTGCATGGACACATTTTATTCTTAATCAATTACATACATTTACTAAACAACGAAAAGCTTTAGTTAACCTTAGTGGTCAGTTTGCCAAGCTTCTAGGAGTAACTGCTCAATCGCATATAATTCCGTATATCATTGGCGATAACAAAGATGCTATAGCGTGTTCAGAGCATTTACAAAACAATGGTTTTTTTGTATTGCCTATTCGGTATCCTACTGTTGCTAAAAACACGGCGCGCTTACGGTTTTCGTTGCAAGCAACTCATTCAATCAACAATTTACAAAAAATAGTTTCACTTTTGTAATTCATTGTCTGAAAATCAAAACCTTGAAAAAGTGTAATCAAAAACAAAATCTAAACGGTTTCTAAATTTCATATCATTATTTTCTATATTTTTGTTTAACTAAAATTAAATAATAGAAAGCACATGTGTGCATCATTTATATTATTTTTTTTGGGTTTAATTATATAAAAGGACTAACATGGGGGGTACTGGGTATAAATTTTAAATATAATCCGGTGCTGTTTACATATTAAAATATAAACCTATGAAAATTACAATTGCAGGTGCCGGAGAAGTAGGCAAACATTTATCGAAAGTATTAGCTTTTGATGCTCATGATGTTACCGTAATTGATGTAGAAGAAGGTGAACTTTCGAATTTATCGAATCATCTTGATATACTTACCATAAAAGGTTCTGCATTATCTATTTCGATTTTACTCGAAGCTAAGGTGTCTGATTGTGATTTGTTTATTGCTGTTACTCATTTTCCCGAAATGAATGTAGCCTCATCGGTTTTGGCAAAAAAACTTGGAGCTAAAAAAACAATTGCACGAGTACGCGACCCGCAATTACTTGAAGAAAAAAACATAAAACTCTTTAACGAAATTGGAATAGATTCTATAATTTATCCGCAAGCTTTGGCAGCTCGTGAAATAACCAAATTTGTGCAAGAAACAGCCACACGCGAATTTTTTGATTTTGCTGAAGGATTACTGTCGTTATATGTTTTAAAAATCGAAGAAGATTCACCGGTAATTGGAAAATATTTGCATGAGATTGTTGCATTACAAGAAGATTTAGAAAACTTTAGAATTATCATGATTAAACGTGATTTCTCCACTATGATACCACGTGGCGATGATGTTTGTTTGCCTCATGATATTTTATATATTATTAGTAATAAAAAGGGTTCTAAATCAATGCTTGAAACATTCGGCAGAAAGAAATTTGCCGTAAATAATATAATGATACTAGGTGCGAGTAGAACCGGTAGAGCAACTGCCAAAAATTTACAGAATTTATTTGATGTTAAATTAATAGAAGTAAACGAAGCTCGAGCTAAAATTATAGCAAATGAATTAACAAATGTGTTGGTAATTAATGGCGATGGCAGAAGTACTGATTTGTTAGTCGAAGAAGGTATACGTAATACCGATGTGTTTATTGCTACCACAGGAAATTCAGAAACAAATATATTATCGTGTTATTTAGCAAAAAGTGTAGGTGTAAAACGAACGATAGCCGAAGTAGAAAATTTTGATTATATTGCTCTTGCACGCGATATGGGTATAGACACCGTAATAAACAAAAAAACAATTGCGGCTAACAGTATTCACAAATATACCTTAGGTGAAAAAACAGCAATTACATCGTCGCGATATTTAACAGAAACGGAAGCGCAAGTGCTTGAAATTTTTATACAACCGGGCATGAAAATTACTGAGCAACAATTAAAATTTCTCGATTTTCCAAGAGGAGCTGTTATAGGTGGTGTAGTGCGAGGAAAAGATGCTTTTATTCCAAAAGGAAACACACAAATAAAAAATAGCGATAAAGTTTTAGTATTTGCAATGTCAAATGCATTAAACGAGGTAAAAAAATTCTTTGAAACAGACAAATAGAACGTGAAACGATTACAGGTTAGAATAATTTTTCAGATACTTGGTATTTTTACTGTAATAGAGGCTATTGCAATGTTTTTGTGTATAATAGCAACTCTGTATTACAACGAAGACCCAAAGCCAATTTTGTTTGCAAGTGGCATAACAGGTGTGGTGGGGTTAGTATTGTTTGGTTTGTTTAAAAATGCACCCAAAGATATTGGAAAACGCGAAGGCTATGTAACTGTTAGTTTTGCATGGATATTTTTTGCATTGTTTGGTTCTTTACCATTTGTTTTTTCGGGTCATATGCCGCATTTTGCCGATGCATTTTTTGAGTCCATGTCGGGTTTTACAACAACCGGAGCGTCGGTATTATCCGATGTGGAAGCTATGCCTAAAGATATACTTTTATGGCGAAGTCTCACACAATGGTTAGGTGGTATGGGAATAATTGTATTATCGTTAGCTATAATACCACTCTTGGGAATTGGCGGCATGCAATTATATACAGCCGAAGTTCCCGGACCTACAAAAGATAAAATTCATCCAAAAGTTAAAGATACTGCACAGCGGTTATATTTAATATATGTATCATTTACAGCTTTACAAACTATATTACTTATGATAGGAGGCATGTCGTTTTTCGATGCTCTAAATCATTCGTTTGCAACCATGTCTACAGGGGGGTTTTCTACATACAATACCAGCTTGGTTGAGGCTTCGCCTTACATTCAATATATTGTAATCCTATTTATGTTTATAGGGGGGGTTAACTTTACGTTATCCTATTATGCGTTTCATGGTAAGTTTAAACGAGTTTGGGAAAACGAAGAATTTCGAAGTTATTTGTATATTATTATTTTATTTACTCTTACTATTACTTGTATTATAGCTCTTCAGCAATACAATGCTGCACACCAAATTTATAGTATAGAATCTTTATTTCGAGATTCAATGTTTCAGGTAGTTTCGTTGTGTACTACTACCGGGTTTGCTTCGGCTAATTATTTAACATGGCATAGTGCAGCTATTATGCTTTGTTTTATGTTGTTGTTTTTTGGGGGAAGTGCCGGTTCTACAGGTGGTGGAATGAAAATAGTAAGAATAGTATTGTTGGCAAAGCATAGTTATTTGGAATTTAAACGATTAATTCATCCAAATGCTATTATCCCTGTAAGGTTAAATAATGTATCGGTAAGCGAAAAGATAATTACCAATGTATTGGCTTTTATTGTTATATATATAATTGTATTTGTTGTAGGAGTGTTACTTATGTCGTTTTTAAACTACGATTTCGAAACCTCATTGGGAGCTGTTGCATCTGCTATAGGTAATGTGGGGCCGGGAATTGGTAAAGTTGGTCCATACGATAATTATGCATTTATATGCGATAGCGGCAAATATGTATTGTCGTTTCTTATGTTGTGCGGTCGCCTCGAATTATTTACAATATTGTTGTTGTTTTCTCCGGCATTTTGGAGGAAGTAAAAAATGATACTTGTTTAGGCTATAAATCAAAAACAAATCCTTTTTTAATAAGCGATTCATATACTTTGGTGTCGAAACTATATAATTTTGCTGCTCTGTGAGATACATTTTGTTGTTTTTCGTTGGTGTCGATAAGCAAATTCATTTTAGCTAATTTTTTTCTAAAATTTCGTTTATCAAATTTTGTATCAAGAATTTGTTCGTAGAGTGTTTGCAATTCGGTAATAGTAAATTTTTCGGGTAATAAATTAAAACCTATAGGCTCCATTCTTACTCGTTCACGTAATTTTAATAATGCTGCGGTAAATATAGTATTGTGGTCGAACACCATTTTTGGTACTTGTTTTACCGGTATCCATGTAGCTTCTTGAGCATCTTCACCGGCATGTATTACATAATCAGATATTTTAATTAATGCATAATAGGCTATAGTTATTACTCGTCGTAATGGATATCGATTTACATTGCCAAATGTTCCCACCTCTTTCATATACACATTGGTAAGTCCGGTTAAGTCTTTTAATCTGCGAGCAGGTGCTTTGTCTAAATCTTCTTGCAAATACACAAATCCACCGGGTAATGCCATCATTCCTAAATCGGGTTCGGTATTACGTTTTATACATAAAATTTTTAATTCTTCGTTGTCGAAACCAAAAATTACACAATCTATTGAGAGGTTATCTATTAATGTATCTGTCATGTTAATCCATTTATTTGAAAGCAAATGTACATGTTTTTTTATTTTTCAGAAAAACATAATTAAGAAACTATAAAAAAATAAATGCTTCAACCAATTTTTTAATCTATTACAATAGGCTTTGTTTGTCATTCAGACAATCCGACATTTAGACATTGACACGTTAGATTTGGGGGCTACATTTTACTATGGTATAAAATTTTAGTTATATATCGTAGTGTAAGTTTTAACAAATCCGGAAAATATACACGTTGCAGTTAAGAGTTTCCTTTTTGCAGTTAGCTTTTTCCAAGTAGCAGTTGCCTTTTTCTAACTTGCAGTTCCTTATTTCCAAGTTACAGTTAGTTTTTCCTGACTTGCAGTTGACTTTTTTAAAGTTGCAGTTAAAAAAAACCAAACCGCAGTTAGCTTTTTCAAACTTGCAGTTCGGCTTTTCATAAACGTAGTAAGCAATTTCTAATTATCTGATTACAGTTTAAAACTGTAATTTTAATACTTGTTTCTATTGGATGTCTACTGTGGAATACTTGCAAGTATTCTTATATATTTATCAAAGTTATCTAATCTGCTAGTACAACTTGTTTATGAAGAAGGCAGTTATTTAGCATCTGTTGTATTATATGGATTTGTTATATTCCCATATGGAAGCAAAAAATTAATTACTTCTTCTTGATTTGCAAAAGTTTTATTGTAGAATCCTTTATATGTTTGATTATTTAAATCATCAATAGAAATACCTGCAACTAAATTAGAAGTTTGTTCACAAATAAAACTATTTTGCACATCAAATCCAATTGAATTATGGTCTATATATGATGAATCTGTAAGATATTTAAGGGGTATTGTGTTTTTTTTGCAAAAGTAAAAACCACTAGATACACCTAATGAGTATTCGGGAGAAATATAATCTTCATTTTTTCGAAATTTCTCAATTGTTTCATTTTCAAGATATTTATATGAATTAGTATTTTTTATTATATAAATATATTGTTTTTTTAAGTCTTGATCTCCCCTTAACACTTCTGAAATATATACTTTAAAAACAATAAAAACTTGATTATTATCTTTTATGAACATTAAAGGGCTTTCATAAGAATATCCTTTAAAAATATAATCAGAATTATTAATTATACTATCCCGTTTTTCTTGTTTTTCATTTTCAGAAAGTAATTTGCCTGCGACTTTAGAGTTCATTGCCGGAATTTGTGAAAATACAGGTAATGAAAAACAATAAGTAAATAAAATAAATAATAGTAATTTATTTATTTTCGGAGTAATTGCAGATAAAAGTGAAAGCTCTTTGCAATTTTTTAAGTGGATTTGTGCGAAGAAAAAATTGCAATGTACATGAGTGTGGGTGGGTGTCATTTTCTTATTTGTTTATTATATTATCTTGTCTTGGTGCTTTGTTTGTAACGTGCCGCAAGCAGAAAATGTAGCGGAATGCGTGGACGGTATCAAGTCACGGCGTAAGAAAACCCTACAAGCGAGAGAGCACCTTGCATTAACGTATCTGTCCGCTATATTTTTTGCTTGCTGTTAGCGTTTAGGCGTACTTATCCTATCGATAAATTTATTCGTTTTCCAAGACCCGTTTCAAATATTCGGTATAGTGTCGATAGCTGGATATCACATTTTCCATTTTCTAATCGAGATATATAACTCTTTTTAGTTCCAACTTTTTCAGCAAGTTGTTCTTGTGTTAAATGAACTTCTTTTCGTGATTCTTTCAACATTTCACTTATTACAAAATATTGTGCCTTTTCTTCAAACTCATCACGTTTTTCAGTTCCTATTTTTCCATATTTTAAATCTAACAACTCATCAAAGCTTTTAGCATTTTTTATTTTATTTGTTTCCATCTTTTTTCTTTTTTGAGTTAAAATATTCTTCTTTTAATTTAATTGCTTTTTCTATTTCACTTTTTGGCGTTTTCTGTGTTTTCTTTTGAAAACCATTAAACAATACTACTATTTGACCTTTATCAAAACAACAAAATATCCGATAAATATTACTTTCAAATTCAATTCGTATCTCAAATAATCCATCTGTTTCCGAAATTGAATCTAAAAACTTTCTCGGCACATTTTTAACTGACCGAATAATTTTAAAAACATATTCGATTTTTTCTTGAACTTTTTCCGATTGCGATAAATAAAAATCAGTAAAATAATGTTCGTAAAAAATTATCTTTCTTTGTATTTCCATTTAACAAAGTTAACTATAAAGTTTACAAATCCAAATATTTTGTTAACTTTTTCGTCAACTTTCTTTATAAATATATAGTTTCATTCAGTCTTGTTACGCTTAACGCTAACTTTTAAATATGTAATTCAAATGCTGTTTTTTGAAATTCTGTACCGTGTATTTGAATGGAAATATAGTGTGTGCCACTATAATATGTTCGAGTTGAAATGGGAACAAATGAGTGTTTTTTTCTGATTGTATATGCAGTATGTGGGGCAAATTCTGCTTGTTTTATGCGAAATACCTTTTTATGATATGTTCCATTTGATCGTAAAAAATACAAACAATATTCTATGCGAATACGAGTAGTAACCGGTGCCTCGTGGCTAAATACAAACGAAAACTCTAAAGCATTGGGAGCGTAAACTTGAGTTGAATGTACTGTAAAATTTTCTGCCTGCAACTTGTATTGTGTTTGTAATTCACATATTTCTAAAGCCTTTTGGTTTCCTTGTTTAAGTAAGGTTCGTAATCCATGTTCTATGATGCTATTGGTATTTTCGTTGGTGTGTTTCCAAGAATTACATAACTCTAAAGCTATGGCAGGATTATCTTTCGAAATATCGTTTATATTATTTGCCACACTTTTTCTAACAAATAACGATGAATCATTATGTAACGTTTCTAATATGGGAATAATAGGTGAGGGGTCTTTTATAAAATCGGGTAATTGCATAGCCCATGGTAGTCGAGGCCTACAACCTTCGGAAGATAAACGACGCACGTGCGAATGTGTATGTGAAGCCCATTGTAACATACGTTGCATGGTTTTTTCCGGCTCTTGAACTATATATGGACGTATTGCAAATTCACAACTTGTAAATTGTGTTATTCGCTCTATGGCATGTATTGATGTGTCATATGAATCTAATCCGTACATTTCAACAAATTGGGGAATAAACATGTATCCTAACATCCAATCGGAATGTGCGGTATGTTCATATGTGTTGATATATGAAACAAGAATAGAAACCTTGGTTTCGTAAGTTCCTTGTAAGATATAATTTATTACCGTAGCGGTATGCTGTAGTCGTTCTTTAAGACTCAAATTGTTCCACGATTCCGTGTATAATTCATGAAAAAAATCTTTCGATGATACGGGAGTAATTGTATTTATTTTTTCAATAAATTGCTGATAGAATTCAGTTGAAAATAAGTTTTTTAAAGGTTCTGCCATATCAGAGTAATTTATATGGCAATATACTAAAATAGTGTGAATTCGATAGAATTTTGTGCTATCTGAATGCAAAAATTATTACTAAGCTTACAATAGAATAAAACTATTTGTATGTTTGCAAAAAATAAAAAAAATGACTCAAATAAAAGCTTGTATATTCGACATGGATGGAGTGCTGGTAAGCACCGAAGTATATCATTTCAAAGCATGGCAACGCTTAGCACAGACAGTAGGGATAGAAATTGACGAAGTATTCAACGAAAATCTTAAAGGAGTAAGCCGAGCTGTGTGTATTGATTTAATATTGGAGCATGGCGGAATACATAAATCACAAGCCGAGAAAGATGAATTGGCAACACAAAAAAATGTATGGTTTTTAGAATATATCCAACATATAAGCCCACGTGATGTATTTCCGGGTGTACTTAGTTTTATTCAAAATTTACGTGCACAAGGATATTCTTTAGCTATTGGTTCTGCAAGTAAAAATGCTCCTTTATTATTGCAAAAAATGGAAATAGCACACTATTTTGATGCAGTAATTGATGGTAATAAAATAACCAAAGCAAAACCAAATCCCGAAGTTTTTCTAAGGGCAGCTCAAGAATTACATGTAGAATCAAAAGCATGTGTTGTTTTTGAAGACGCACTGAGTGGTGTTCAAGCCGCTAAATCTGCCGGTATGTATTGTATAGGTGTTGGTAGCCCCCTTCATTTAACCTTAGCCGACGAATGTATAACATCATTTACTGAAATGTCGGTCGACCGAATTCGTTCTATACAATTCTAATTTTCCTATTATTGGTATATAGGTCATTGTATATTTTTTATCGGACAATAGCGTTTTCAAAACAAAATCTCATATCGGTCGTTATGCGAGTAATTTTTTTACTATAATCATTAATTCTTTGTATGTATGACTGATCAACCCCAAAATTCGTTCGAGAAAGTGAACAATAAAGTTCGCAATTCTCTATCCTTTAGAATTATTACTATAGCGGTAGTAATTTTATTACTGCTTATTCCGGTATCTATGATACAGAATCTTATAACCGAGCGAGAATATCGTCAACAAGAAGCATATACCGAAGTAAGTTCAAAATGGGCGAATGAACAAATTGTAACAGGCCCCATTCTTACCATTCCTTACAAAACAATTACACGGGTTCAAAAAAATAATCAAGATAGTGATACATTTGTAGAAACTATTCAATATGCCCATTTTTTACCACAAACCCTTAGTATAGAAAGTGAAGTTTTACCGGAAATACGCAAACGTGGTATTTTTAAAGTTGTACTGTATAGCTCAAATCTTACCGTGCGAGGCAGTTTTACCGAACCAAATTTTAAAGATTGGGACATAGCTCCTGAACGTATTATGTGGAAAGATGCTTTTGTTTCACTTGGTCTAAATGATTTGAGGGGTATTAAGGAACAAATACTATTACATTGGGATAGCATACAAACAGTATTTGAACCCGGAATTATTACTAAAGATGTACTTGAACAAGGTCTTAGTTGCAAAGTACAGAGTTCAGATACACCAATTCGTGAACACTCTTTTTCGTTTACAGTTAAGCTCAACGGGAGTTCGAAATTACAGTTTACACCTATAGGTAAAACTACAACTGTGAGCATGCTTGCTTATTGGGATACGCCAAAATTTGATGGAGCTTTTTTACCCGATGCAAAACAAATTACCAAAGATTCGGTTACAGCTTCGTGGAAAGTTCTTCATGTCAATCGCTCGTATCCCCAACAGTTTAAGGGAGCATTGCAAAATAGTATTGCCGAATCGGCATTTGGTGTAGAACTCAAAGAACCGGTAGATGAATATCAAAAAAGTATGCGTTCGGCTAAGTATGCATCATTATTTATTACGTTAACATTTCTTATATTCTTTTTTATAGAAGTATTGCAGGCTGTGCGAATTCATCCTATTCAATATATTATTGTAGGATTTGCATTGTGCATATTTTACACATTACTTATTTCGATTTCAGAGCACGTGTCGTTTGCTTGGAGTTATCTTATAGCATCTAGTGCAATTATCGGACTTATAGGCATGTATGCTCATTTTATGTTTAAGAAAACCAATATTTCTACAATTTTTGTGTTACTTTTGTCAATGCTTTACGGTTTTATTTTTACAATAATTCAATCCGAAGATTATGCATTGCTTATGGGTAGCGTTGGATTATTTGTTGTATTAGCAATCGTAATGTTTTTGTCGCGAAAAATAGATTGGTATACGATACACAAATAAATTATGAAACAAAAAATAATATTGGTAGTGCTTATTGCAAATATCTGTTTGGGAGCTGCTGCACAGGATAAAAAGTCAAGAAATAGAGTAACTTACAGCTATGGAATAGGCAAAAGCGAAGGAAAATTACATAAAGGTTTTGGTAACATATATTCTATAGGTTACGAACGCGCATTATGGAAAGAGCGAATTCGATTTACCTATCAGTTTAGTTATGGAATATATGATACCAAGACATTTTTGGGAATACAAAAACAAATGACAAGTGGTTACAATGTGGTTCCTAAATTGGAACTCACATTGTTCACCATAAAAAATGTATCGTTGTATGTTGGAGGCGGAGGTGTTTTCAATCGTTCCAAAGGGCTTACCGGCAATGATGATGATATTGCAACAAACGATGAACCCGAGTATTTTGAGATTAATCATTTTGGCTATAGTGCTACAGCTGGCATTCGCTATGGTGACCCTAAAGGTAGAATTTTTTACGAATTAGTTCCGTGGGACATACATGGAGGTACCAAACAATTCAAAGAATATCACGGAAAATTTGTTATGGGAATTAAATTATAAATTTTGTAATTTCTATTCACTGTTGTCCGAAATAAAATTTCATAATTATCTGAAATGCCCTATTAATACTGATTAAGCAAAGTATTAAAAAAATATGATACTTTGTTTTTTTGTATATTTTCTTCTTACTTTTTCTACAGCAAAAAAGTAAGCAAAAGTGCCGCCATGCAATACGTAATCTAAAAATATATTCGTTAATGCTGATTTAGCAAAATGCCCATGAAAGTCCTGTAATAAACTATTAAACAAAGTGTTGGGCAAGCTGCTAAATCTACGCATTAACTTCATTATTTTTAACGATTACTTAATTGAATGGCTTTTGGTAAACCCGTAATTCGGTATTTTTAATATTGTGAATTTTTTATCGGACAATACTGATTTCTATTACATAAATTCGGTTTATCTCATTGTTTTTCGCCACAATCTATAACCTACAATTGCTAGAATTAGATATACAGTAAATAATACAACTGTTGCATACAATTCTTTGTTCCAATACAAATATATACTTACCGCATTTACAACAACCCAAACTAACCATTGTTCTAAATATTTGTGTGCAAGCATCCATGTAGCTGTAATGCTTAATGCTGTAGTAAAAGCATCCCAATACGGTATCGGCGAATCGGTATAGTTTATTAAAATAAAAGCTATGCTTAACCACAGTATACTTGTAATGCCAATTAATAGTAATGAAAGAGGTACTTTAAGTTTTTGAACCGGCAATTCACTTTTATTGGTTCCTCCTTGTTTCCACATATACCAGCCATATACGCTTATACATACATAATACACTTGTAAGCCCATGTCGGCATAAAATTTTGATTGAAAAAATACCAAAATATACATGCTTGATGTTATAATACCTACAGCCCACATCGATGCACGTTGATGTAATTCTAAGAATATGTATACTAATCCGGCAATGGTTCCAACTAGTTCAATCCAATTATCTAATAGCCACTGAGTCATATAGTTTTATAAATGGGGAGCGATATCCGACAGCTGATACTAACTCCCCTTGGAAGAAATAAAAATTAACTTAGGATTAAAATGATAAACTTGTTTTACACATAAAGTTTATTCCTGCTTGCGGGAAATAATAACTCCACGATTTTTCTTGTTGCTGCTCATACCAATTTCCACCGTACGCATTGCTAATATATTCTGTGTCTAAAAGGTTATTTACCATTAGTTGTATATCTAAATTAGTTTTTTTAATAGGCGTAGTATAGGCAATCATAAAATTGTGTATAGTATATGCAGGTAATTTTCTCTGATTATCAGAAGTGTTATCAAAATATTGTGCTCCTACATGTTTAGAATTAAACCCAAAATATACTGATTTATCGGGATAAAACATAATACTATTAGAAGCAACAACATTTGGAGAATATGATATGTCTGTTGTGCCCAGTTGACTTACTTTGGGTTCTTCGTCCCAAGTTTCTGTATAATTTGTAGCATATTCGGTATAATTGAGGATTTTATTTTCAGACAATGTTAGTGAAGCATTCCAAGCAATTTCCTTTGCAGGGCGAGCTCCAATTATCCATTCTATACCTCTGCGATAACTTTTATTTACGTTTTCCATTATAGGATCGCCCACATCATTCAATCTGCCTGTAAGTACCAATTGATTTGTATATTGCATATTGTAGGCATGTATAGCCATGCTGAATTTTTGCAGAGTTAGGTTATAACCAAGTTCTGTATCGTATAAGGTTTCGTGAGTAATTTCTTTCGTAGATTTACTCGCATCTTTCAAATCGGTACGTGTAGGTTCTCTGTTAGCCACGGCAAACGAAGCAAATACTCTATTTTGTTTGTTAATAGAATAATGCATCCCTACTTTTGGATTCACAAAATCCCACACATATTCTTGAGTAAGAGGGGTAAAATCGTCATCAATACCATTCATTTGGTAACGAATATTTCGATATTGCACATCACCAAATAGGAGCAATTGCGATGAAATTTTATGTTCAATTTTAGTAAAAACCGTAAAATCTCTTTTTTCACTTGTATTAGAATACCATTCTTGCGAAGAGTTAAAATCAGGAATAAGTTCTACCCAAGGCAACGAGCCAAAATGTTTTCCCGAGTATATATTATAGGCACTTCCTAGTATAATTTCAGTATTATTTTTGGTATAGCTTAGTCCGGTAGTGTATCCATAAAAGATATTGTCGAGCCATTTTTGGCGTATTAAGTCGCTTCGCGAAATTGTGCTATCGGGGAAAATGTATTGAGTGCCATCTATTATTACAACAGTGTCGGGTAATGAAATTACCGATATACCATATTTAGAAAACGCAGCATCGTCTTTATACTGCTCATAGTACCCTTCGCCTGTGGTAGCATGCCCGGTAAGTGAGAATTTCAGATTCTTGCTCTGTTGTAAACTATATGACAGAGAATAATGGTTTTGCCAATAATTATCGGTTTCGTTATCATAAAATTGCTCGTTTCCTTGATTATCGTAATACAATCCGGTGGCATTGTAGCGTCGATCCACAGTGAGCATGTAATCGGGTACCCCTTCCCACGATATGCCGGTACGTTCTTTCCCTAATAGCACATTTCCACTTATCCTATGATTAGCTTTAAAATAAGTTCCGGTAACATGTGCCGATTTGTGATGAGAAAAACTGCGATACACCCAGCCTTTAGAATCTAGGTTGCTTAATCTTACGCCAACATACCATGCACTATCTATAATACCTGTGCCGGCAGAAATATTTTGTTTATATGTGCCGAATGAACCTATAGCAGATGATAGCGATGCATGTGGTTTTTGCTGAATATCTACTGTTTCGAAATTTACCGATGCACCAAACGAGGCAGCCCCATTTGTGGAAGTCCCCACACCCCTTTGGATTTGTATAGCATCGACCGATGAAGCAAAATCAGCCATATTTACCCAAAAAACAGTTTGTGATTCGGCATCGTTTAATGGAATTCCATTAACAGTAATATTAATACGCGACATATCAGTTCCCCGTATGCGCATTCCGGTATATCCTATTCCCGTACCATTATCGGAAGTAGCCACAATAGAAGGTGTTTGCTCAAGTACATATGGAATATCTTTCGTACCATGTTGTTGTTCAATTTCTTGTTTTGTAACATTTGTTTGAGCCACCGGAGTAAGCTCTTTAGCCTTTATAGCCGTGAGAACTACCGGCTGAATAGCCACAACCTTTTGATTCATTTGAATAGTAATTGCCATAGACGATTGCAGGGTAAGATTTTGATAAACTGTAGCATAACCCAAATAGCTACAGGCTATTTTATAATTTCCTGCGGTAAGCTTTTCGAGTCGAAACAAGCCCGCAGCATCGGTATATGCACCAATGTATGAATTTTCAATACTTACCGAAGCACCTGCAAGTGGATTTCCTTGTGCGTCGGTAACAGTTCCCGACAGCGTAAATTTTTGAGCAAACAAACACGAAGTAATAATGATTGCACACAAACTAAGACATACTTTTTTCATATCAATTACTTTAATTATTAGACTATGAATAGGAATGCTGTGCTGATGTGTGCACGAAAGTACATTTCTCCGAATTTCCTCCGCAGGTATTAGCCTGTTCAGGTTCGAGGGTGTTATCTCAGCCGCATACAATTTACGGCACCCCTATTCGTAATTTTTTAACGATGCAAATGTATAAAATTTTAATAATAAAAACACTGTTGTCCGAAATAAATCTCGAGGATTACCTGAAAAGTCTTATTAATACTGAATAAGCAAAGTGTTAAAAAAATATGACACTTTGTTTTTTTGTGTATTTTCTTGTTACTTTTTCAACAGCAAAAAAGTAACCAAAAGTGCCGCCATGCAATACGTAATCTAAAAATATATTCGTTAATGCTGTTTTAGCAAAATGCCCATGAAAGCCCCGTAATAAACTATTAAACATAGTGTTGGGCAAGCTGCTAAAACTACGCATCAACTTCATTATTTTTAACGATTACTTAATTGAATGGCTTTTGGTAAGCCCGTATTCCTTTATTTTAAATATTCAGAATTTTTTATCGGACAATAATGTAATAAGAAACAAATACTAAAAAAAAATGCAAAAAAAAAGCTTATCCGGTTTTCAGATAAGCCTTTAGGTAGGTATTTATTAAAGTAAGCTCGTACTATAGGTACAAGGTTATTTTTTCTTAACTACTGTTCCGGTAAACACAAGCATTTTATCGGTAGGTTTGGCATTTGAGGTTACAATAGCTGTTTTAGAAAATTTACCGGTAGAAGCAGCATCGAAAGTAATTTTAATACTGCCTTTTTGTCCGGGCATTATTGGTTGTTTGGGATAATCGGCAGCGGTGCAATTACAGGCAGGTTCTACTTTGGTAATAATTAATGGTGCATTGCCGGTATTAGTAAATTCATATGTTACATGTACCGGAACCCCTTGAGGAATAGAGCCAAAGTCATAAGAATCTTTAACCCATGTCATGTTAGGACCTTTGATTTCACTTTCGTCTAATTTTTTTTGCGAAGGATCGTTCCAAGCTGGAGGTTGCGAAAAACCGCTAATTGCCATTCCAAGAAGCAAAGAGAAAGTAATAATA
>MWCJ01000036.1 GCA_002069975.1 Bacteroidetes bacterium ADurb.Bin217
AGGTATACCCGAATTAAAACAATATTTACATAATGAAGGAATAAGTGTGAGATTGTAGATTACGAATTTATGCTCTCATAATTTAGAATTAATAATTAAAATAATTAGAATTAACAAGATGGATATAGATTTCACAAAATCGACCGACGGATTGGTTCCGGCAATTATACAAGATTCGCACAGTAATGTAGTGTTAATGCTTGGGTACATGAACAAAGAAGCTTACGACAAAACGGTAACAACTAAACAAGTTACCTTTTACAGTCGTTCACGTAATACTCTGTGGACCAAAGGCGAAACTTCAGGTAATTTTTTACACGTTGTGTCTATTGCGGTAGATTGCGATAACGACACTTTACTTGTAAAAGCACGTCCCGATGGACCAACATGTCACACCGGTGCCGATACTTGTTTTAATGAATCAAACAAACCTGCAATTGAATTTCTTCAATATTTAGAAAATGTAATACAAACGCGTAAACGAGTGCCGGTAGAAGGTTCTTATACCAACAAATTGTTCGATAAAGGAGTAAATAAAATTGCACAAAAAGTTGGTGAAGAAGCTGTAGAATTAATTATTGAAGCTAAAGACAATAACGAAGAATTATTTCTAGGCGAAGCTGCCGATTTAATGTACCATTACTTGGTTTTGCTTGCACAAAAAGGGTATTCTCTGAAAGATGTTACAAACGTTTTAGAAAAACGACATAAATAATCGAACGGTGAATCAAGAACAGTATTGAGTTTTTAAAATTATTGTTTATATTTGTAAAAACAAGTTGTATTACATTTTAAAATTGCACACATGCCAAAAGTATCAATTCAGGATATAGTTACAAGTGGAAAATTGTTCGAATTATTAACGGACGATGAAAAACAGTTAATTTTAAACAATAGTACACATTTACGATTTAAAAAAGGTGAAACTATTTGCAAACAAGGAGCTTTTTCTAACCACATAATGGTTATTACTGAAGGTTTGGCAAAAACGTATCTTGAAGGTTCTAACGATAAAAATTTAATTATTGATATTTTAAAACCTCTCAATTGGATAGGCTTATCATCAATTTATAAAGAACCTACATATAATTTTACTGCTGCAACTATAGTTGATTCAAGTATTTGTTTTATTGAGAAAAAAATATTTGTAGAAATTCTTTCAAATAATTCTGCATTTGCAAACCAAATTATTGGTAAATTATGTAGAAGTTCAAAACATTTTTTCGATAAAATTACCAGTTTGGGCAACAAACAGTTACATGGACGTTTTGCTGATGCATTGCTCTATTTAAGTAAAAAAGTTGCAAAAAATCCTACAATAGATTTATCTATTACTCGTAAAGAAATAGGCGAATTAGCCGGTATATCAACAGAAAGTGCTATTCGGTTACTCTCTGAACTCAACCACGATGGCATTATAAAATTAGAAGGAAAAGTTATTATTATTTTAAAAGAAAATTTACTTGAAAAATTGAGTCAAATAGGATAATATGGATTCTATATTACAATTAGAACCGGCACTTGTTTGGAAACACTTTTCAGACATTTGTTCAATTCCCCACCCTTCCAAACACGAAGAAGCTATTTTAGCACATTTAATTTTGTTTGCTCAATCACATAATTTAAGTTACAAACAAGATTCTATTGGGAATATTTGTATACTAAAATCTGCAAGCCCTGGTTTCGAAAACCGTGAAACAGTCTGCTTGCAAGCCCATGTAGACATGGTGCCTCAAAAAAATTCTCATATTACACACAATTTTATTACAGATCCTATTCTCCCCTACATTTCGGGCAATGTAGTTAAAGCTCGTAACACAACACTTGGTGCCGACAATGGTATAGGATTAGCAGCAATTTTGGCCGTTTTAGAAGCTACTGATATACCACATGGGCCTATAGAAGCTTTGTTTACCGTTGACGAAGAAACAGGCATGAGTGGTGCTAAAAATTTGGAGCATACATTTCTTACTGCAAAATACTTAATAAATACAGACACCGAAGAAAAAAATGAAATTACAATAGGTTGTGCAGGAGGTTTAGATGCAAACTTTGAGTGGAATATATCACGCACTCCTGCTCCCGATGATTATATTTCTTGCACTATTACAATTTCTGGTTTACATGGCGGACATTCCGGTTTCGAAATTCATTTAGGCAGAGCAAATGCAAATATACTTGCAATAGAGATGTGGAATTTGTTACAAAAGCATATCCCTATTCATGTGTGTGCTATTGAAGGTGGTAATATGCGAAATGCTATTCCTCGTGAATCAAAACTTATAATAGCTATTCCTAAACGTAAAAAACAAGAATGTACTAATCTACTTTCACACTATATTTCTAAAACAAAACAATCTCACATCTCGTCTGACCCTCACTGTAGTATAGACATAACATATGCAGATTCTTGCCCTGAAATAATAGAACAAGAACTGTCGCAATATATTCTCCAAGCTTTGGTTCAATGCCCCAATGGTGTAATTTCATTCGAAGATATTACACGTGGAATTGTAAGAACATCAACAAATCTTTCTATTATCAACACAAGACATAACAAACTAGAAGTTAACTGTTTACTTCGCAGTTTTGACACAAAGGAAAAGTGCGAATTAGCTAAAAATATGGAGAAAATATTCTCTTCGCATAAAGCTTCATGTGTATTTATTGGTGATTACCCTGGTTGGAAACCTCAATGGGGTTCGCCATTTGTACAATTAGTTTCGAAGGTTAGCACAAGCGTATATGGATATGAACCTCACATTCATGCTGTTCATGCCGGATTAGAATGTGGTATATTCTTAGGAATTTTTCCGGAAATGTCATGTATATCATTTGGTCCAAATATTTCAAATCCACACTCCCCTGATGAACAAGTAGAAATAGAATCGGTAGGACAATTTTGGCAGGTGCTTATAGGTGTACTGCAAGCCATTCCGGTAAAAGAATAAATTATATCTGCTTATCCTACCTCCTATTTTTAAGATAACAGCTAAATGCACGAATACATTGCATTTGACTTATAATAAAAAAAGCCCGCATTAACGGGCTTTCTCAGAATTTTTTACTATAGTTTCTACATTAACTGTTTAGTTTAAATTCATCCCAACTCAGTATGGAAATATCATCTTGTTTTTTGTTACAAAATGCTTCAACAAACGCACGAGCCAATCGAGCATTGGTAAGTAGAGGAATGTTAAAATCTATAGAACTTCGTCGAATGATATAGTCTCGATGTAATTCAGCTTTGCTCAAATTTTTCGGAATATTTATTACCAAGTCTATTTTTTTCTCACGCAACAATTCTAAAGAATTTGGTTGTTTGTCTTCGTCCGGCCAATATACAAGAATATTTGGAATATTGTTTTCGTCGAGGAATCGCGATGAACCACCTGTAGCATGTAATATATATCCGTTTTCCACCAATAATTTGCAGGTTGACAATAAATCCACCTTTGATTTGATTGGTCCCGAAGAAATCAATATATTTTTCTGTGGAATTCTATATCCAACCGAAAGCATAGATTTTAGTATAGCATCATGATAATCTTCTCCCAAACAACCTACTTCACCAGTCGATGACATATCAACACCCAACACAGGATCGGCTTTGGACAATCGGCTAAACGAAAATTGCGAAGCTTTAACACCAATATAATCTAAATCGAACATAGTTTTTTCAGGTTTTGTAAATGGCACCCCCAACATAATGCACGTAGCTGTTTCAATAAAATCATGTTTAAACACTTTAGAAACAAATGGAAAGCTTCTTGATGCACGCAAATTGCACTCAATTACTTTTACATCATTATTTTTTGCTAAAAATTGCATATTAAACGGTCCCGAAATATTTAATTCTTTTGCTATTTCCTTAGCAATTCGTTTAATACGTCGAATAGTTTCGAAATATAATTTTTGCGGAGGCAATACCATGGTAGCATCACCGGAATGAACTCCGGCAAACTCTACATGTTCAGATATTGCATAAATTTGAATTTCGCCATCTTTAGCTACCGCATCTATTTCAACCTCTTTTGCTTCTTGTAAAAATTCGGTAACTACTACCGGATATTGTTTTGAAACCTTAGCAGCAAGAGTTAAGAAATGCTCTAACTCGTCGCGGTTGCTAACCACATTCATAGCTGCACCCGAGAGTACATACGAAGGACGAATTAAAACAGGGAACCCAACATTATCAACAAATGCAAAAATATCATCTATGCTTGTTAATTCTTTCCATACCGGTTGATCTATTTTTAAGCTATCGAGCATCATCGAAAATTTATGACGATTCTCGGCTCTATCGATACTAACCGGAGAAGTCCCTAAAATTGGCACATTTTGACGATGCAACTTCATTGCAAGATTGTTAGGAATTTGACCACCGGTTGATACAATAACACCCTTAGGAATTTCCAAATCAATAATATCCATTACTCGTTCAAACGAGAGCTCGTCGAAGTATAATCGATCGCATTCATCATAATCGGTGCTAACAGTCTCAGGATTATAATTAATCATTATAGAACGATATCCTTGCTTTTTAATAGTTTTAATAGCACTTACACCACACCAGTCGAATTCTACACTACTACCAATTCTATATGCTCCCGACCCGAGTACAATAACAGATTTATTATCATTTTCGTATTCTACATCGTTTTCGTTACCACCATAGGTCATATACAAATAGTTGGTTTGTGCAGGAAATTCAGCAGCAAGCGTGTCAATTTTTTTAACTGCCGGCACAACACCAAGATTTTTACGGTAATCACGTACTTTCAATAAATCTTGTTCAATACCCGCAATTTCTGATTTCATAACATAGCGAGCTATTTGAAAGTCAGAAAAACCAGCTTTTTTTGCTTCAACAAGCAATTCTTTTGGCAATTGCGTAAGCGAAGGCACGTCTGACAATTTATTTTTTATAGTAAAAATATTCTCAAGTTTATGCAAAAACCATTTATCAATTTTGGTTAATTCCCAAATTCTATCTACAGTTAGTCCCGCATCGAATGCTTTTTCTATTGAGAAAATACGCATATCGGTTGGGTTTTGCAATTCATCTTCGAAATTATCGAACTCAATATCACGATTTCCAACAAATCCGTGCATTCCCTGCCCTACCATTCGAAGTCCTTTTTGAATTACCTCTTCGAAACTACGACCAATAGCCATAATTTCGCCTACCGACTTCATGCTGGAACCGATTTGTTTCGATACCCCATTAAATTTATTTAAATCCCACCGTGGAATTTTACATACTATATAATCTAAAGCGGGCTCAAAACACGCTGTAGTAGTTTTAGTTACATTATTTTTTAATTCATATAATCCAAATCCTAATCCTAATTTGGCAGCAACAAACGCAAGCGGATAACCGGTAGCTTTAGATGCCAATGCAGATGAACGCGACAAGCGAGCATTAACCTCAATAACCCTGTAATCTTCTGAATTTGGGTCGAGTGCATATTGAATATTACATTCACCAACAATTCCAATATGGCGAATTACTTTGATTCCAATTTCACGTAATTTATGATATTCACTGTTGGTAAGAGTTTGCGAAGGAGCAACAACAATACTTTCGCCGGTATGAATACCAAGCGGGTCGAAATTTTCCATATTACATACGGTAATACAGTTGTCGTAACAGTCGCGTACTACCTCATATTCTACTTCTTTCCAACCTTTAAGCGATTCTTCTATCAAACATTGCGGAGAAAAAGAAAATGCTGTAGCAGCCAATTTGCGTAATTCATCATCGTTGTTACAAAATCCACTTCCTTGTCCACCCAACGTATATGCAGCACGCACTATTACCGGGTATCCCAAATCGTTTGCTGCTTTTACCGCTTCATCTATAGTATTAGTTGCACGACTTCGAGCAGTTTTTACATCAATTTCGTTTAATTTATCAATAAATAAATCTCTATCTTCGGTATCCATGATTGCTTGCACCGGAGTACCAAGAACTTCAAGATTATATTTTTCCAAAATTCCCGATTTAAATAGTGCTACACCGCAATTTAATGCTGTTTGACCACCAAATGCTAAGAGAATACCATCGGGTTTTTCTTTTGCTATTACTTTTTCTACAAAATACGGGGTTACGGGTAAAAAATAAATAGTATCGGCAATACCCTCCGAAGTTTGAACCGTAGCAATATTTGGATTAATAAGTACTGTTTGAATTCCTTCTTCTCGTAAAGCTTTTAATGCTTGGGAACCTGAATAATCGAACTCACCTGCTTCTCCAATTTTTAATGCTCCTGATCCGAGAATTAATGCTTTTTTTATATGTTTCTTCATGTGTATGATTGAACTTTCGTAATTACTAAACTATATCTGTATTCTTTTTCCGATTATTTTTTTTGTTTGAATGCATCAACCATATCTAAAAAATCATCGAATAAAATTTCGGTATCAGTTGGACCACCTGTCGCTTCGGGGTGAAACTGAGCCGAGAATATTGGCCGAGTTTTGTGTCGTATTCCTTCGCATGTACCATCATTATTATTTACAAACAATAATTCCCAATCTCCCGAAATTTGCTCAATATCTACAGTATAACCATGATTTTGAGATGTAATAAAACAACGATGTGTTCCAACTTGTTGTACCGGTTGATTATGACTACGATGTCCGTATTTTAATTTATATGTACGTGCTCCGCTCGCCAAACCTAACAATAGGTTACCCATACAAATACCGAACACAGGATTGTTGCGTTTTTCAAGTGCTTTACGAATGTTGTCTACCGTTTTTTGAATTACTTCGGGATTGCCCGGACCATTTGAAATAAATAACCCATCGTATTCCATATCAGAAAAATCGTAATCCCACGGAACACGAATTACCTGAGCATCGCGTTTAAGGAAACAACGGATAATATTATTTTTCACACCGCAGTCAACGAGTAAAATTTTTCGTGAACCACTACCATAAATTACAGGTTCCTTTACACTAACTTCTGCTACCACATTCTCTACTCCGGGGTCAAACATTGCAACATCTTGATTGTCGAACAAAATTTTACCCAACATAGTTCCACTTTCACGAAGTTTTTTGGTGAGTGCTCGTGTATCTATTCCATATATACCCGGAAGTTTATGTTCTTTAAACCAATCAGCCAATGACTTTTCTGCATTCCAATGACTATGTTCGAACGAATAATCAGATACAACAAGACCAGATACTTGTATCTGGTCTGACTCATAAAA
Organism: Bacteroidetes bacterium ADurb.Bin217; assembly: GCA_002069975.1. GTDB lineage: Bacteria > Bacteroidota > Bacteroidia > Bacteroidales > UBA1715 > MWCJ01. The sequence goes on from MWCJ01000036.1 coordinate 7,224, forward strand.
TAACGGAATATTATTAGCATCTAATTGCTTTCCGGGAACACCATAATTACCAATAAGCGGATACGTTGCAACTAAAATCTGACCTCTGTACGATGGGTCGGTTAAACTTTCAACATACCCTGTCATTGCTGTATTAAAAACTACTTCACCCGAAATCGATGTTTCGTGCCCAAATGAGTATCCATGATACTCCGTTCCATCTGCTAAAACTAACCTAACCTTCTTAAAATCTGGCATGTACACTATTTTTATTATTTATTTCACAAATTCCACAAATATACATGTATTGCATATATAAGGCAAAAAAAAAATATTGAGTTATTAACAAGTTTTTATATGGTTTAGGTCATATGATTGCAAATTGCAATTATAGAATTTATCACATCTATACAATCATCCAACAATATTTCGAGGTGGTTAGTATGTTTTTTTTGCGACTATCGTTTTGCTTGAGCTTAAACTCAAAGTCTCATTACATTGTAATTATATACTTCCAAAACACAATTACTCCAACAACTACGGCAGTTATAGCACTTATAAGCACTGCCGCTGCCGATATATCTTTTACTTGTTTTATGTGTTTGTTGTAGTCGGAACTTACAACATTTGCCAATGTTTCTATGGCTGAATTGAAAAATTCGCATACCCACACAAATCCTATTACGCAGGTTATTGCCACCCATTCAGTAGAAGTAATATCAAAATATACCCCGGCTCCTATAACCACAAATGCTGCGAGAATATGTATGTGCATATTTTTTTGCCCTTTCAATACGGGCTTCAATCCTTCGAAAGCATATTGAAATGATTTGATGCGTGATTGAATATAGTGTCTCATACTTTTTGTTTAATTAATTCCAATATTACTTTCGGTAAACCCACCGCGCTTTCCATTCTTCTTGTCGCGAATGTCTTTTGTCATAGTATTGTTAGTATTTGCATAAAAATCCTTGAACATATAAAACCATAAAAAGGGAATAAGCCAAACTAATATACAATGTGAAAATTTTTGTTTTTCATTCAAAACGAGTGAGGTAAAAATTACAATACTGTAGGTATATGTTTTTGAAACATACACATATACAACACCAGTAACAAGTATAATAAGTCCTATTTGTTCCACAAGCTATTACTTATTTTTATTATTTTGTTTTTCTATTTTTTGAATCTGTTTCAATGCTTCGGAATATGATTGCATAGCCTTAATAAATTTGTTTATGTCGGGGTCGGTAGGACTATCATACAGTTTTTTTATTTGTTCCATTGTTGCATCTATGGCCTTTTGCGTTGCTACATAATCTTTTTGAGAATACGCTTCGGCTATAACCTTAAACGATTGATTCATAATTGCTATGGCATATATTTTTTTTAATTCCGATTCTATGATTAATTCTAAATTTCCTGTTGATTCCGACCAAACTAAATATGCCTTTTCTTCGAATGCAACATTCTTTTTGGTTTGAATATCATAATATGAAACGCGTAACAATAGTGGATTTTTCTCTATTTTTTTGTCTGTTTCATTTAGATTAAATGCAACTAAGGCTGTTTTTGTATATGATGCATAGAGCTTGTCAATACTTACCTTTACGGTATTTGCTTCAGATTTTTTCCATTTCAATCCATATAATTGTTTGAACGTAATTTGAGGAGAATATACAATTTCGAGTTTGAAATTTTTGATGAGTGGTGATACTAAATTTGCGAGTTCTTTTTCGTAGGAACCTGAAATATCTTTGGTGTCATATGCAAAATACAAATTACCATTTCCTTGCTCCGAAAGCAATGTTAATAAAGCTTGATTGTAGGAACTACCAACACCTATAGCTGATAATTCTATTCCTTTTGACGTATACGTTTTCGAAGCATCTAATAATTCTTGTGTTGGTCGCGAATCATATCCGTCAGTTAAAAGTATTAATCTGTTTGTATACTCTGCCGAAAAGTTCTTTACTATTTCTTTGTAACCTAACATCATTCCTGTATAAATATCTGTTCCTCCACCTGCTTGAATATCAAGTATCATATCTCGTAAATACGAACCATTGCCTACTTTATTTGCAGGAACTACTACTATCCCATTGCTTTCGAATGTTACAAGCGATACAATGTCGTTTGGGCGTAATGATATAACAAAATTGAGTAAGGTATTTTTTAATGCATCTATTTTATCGTGTCCATACATCGACCCACTTTTATCTACAACTATTGCTATATTTAAAGGGGGTCCGGTAATACCAGTTTTATCTGTAGAGGTTGCAATACCAATTTGTAATACGGCTTCCTTCGATAATTCATTTACTTGATTATTTCCCCAACGTAAATCTAAACGTACTTTAGAATCTCCCGTAGGAGGTGGAATTGTATGTGTTATAAATTTCTCAAATTCTTCTATAAATAATTGTTCTACATTTGGTATAAATAAATGCGGATTTTCTAATTCGGGTTTTGGGGTATAGGGAAATCTCAGTGATGAGTTGATAATACCAAAGGAATTAGTGTAACTAATAACGTCAACATCTTTTTCGTATTCAAAATGCAACATATATTTACTTTTGGATGGCACTAAAAATTCTACTTGATTATTTTTATTTATAGCAGCTTTGTAAACTTTATTGGTTGCTACATTTTGTAAGTATACATATTGTCCTTCTATGGATTTTGTTCCTCGGTAATCTACCGTTACTTTTAGATATGCACGCGACGATGTGCCTTTGCAATTAGGCGGAAGTTTTTGAGTGATTGTATCATTGATCTCTTTTTCAACTATAGTTGTGGGTTCATATATTACGTCAAACTCATAAAATCCGGTACCTCGCAGCACATCAGCTATATCATATGCGGCAATGTTGTCAATATCAACATCGTATTCTTGATGAATGGGAACTAAAAATGTTGCAATGCCGCTTGCATTTGTAACCCCTTTATAAATTTTTAAAGTTGAATAATTTGTAATTTGAACCGGAAAATTCTTTAACGGAGTTTTATTATCCTTTAGAACCTTAAGTTTAACTACCGCCAATTCTTCGGTAGGTCTGGGGGCTTTTAACGTAGATTGGTCAATAATGGTAAACGTAACATTGCTTCTATTAAATGGTTGCCGATGTTTTCGCTCCCAATTTTTGTGATCGTATACAATATTAAAATTTCCGTTTGTAGTACCTTGTTCCGGAACATTTAAAAATTTAATTTCTCTAATTTGGAGAATGTTTACACTCCATTCTCTTCCCGTATTTAATTCAATACTTACAGAACCGTTTGCATCTGTTTTGTATACTTTGCGTTCTTTGGTTGATGTTTCAATCAAAGAAATTTCTGTATTTGCAATAGCTTTCGACTTATTGTCATAAAACCGTAATGAATATTTCGCTGAACCTTGTGAGTTAGCAAAAATTATAAGATGTGCAAAAATTATAAGTAAACCAAGTTTTTTCATACAAGAGCATTTTTATCAAATGTACTATATTTTTTTATACAAACTAGTAATTAAAAAAAATGTAGACTCTGCAATGTTAGTTGAAAAATTAAAAAATAGTGGTCAACTATACTCCGGCATTACCATATAATACAAAACTATTTTCTGATACATCTGTCAGCTTACTTTCTAACTTTAAAAACTTTCAAACTGTATAAACTTATTACTCTTCCCACGTCTCCATTTTCTCTATCAAACGCATCAAAGCTCGTCCGTTGTGGTATGGACATTTCCACATACTTACTTTTGGTTCTGAGTCTACAGGATATCCATCGTTATCTATTCGCCAAAACCACTCTCCATGAACTTTATCAATAAGGTATGTTTGAACATATTGCCATATTTGAAATACTTTAATTTTATATAATTTATCGCCCGAAATACGATACGCATTTGCCAAACCTTCCATAGCCTCTACTTGTACCCACCAGTGGCGGTCGCGGTCGTATGTTTTTGTATCGGTAAAATATTCGTATAAAGCCGAATGTGTTTTCGCATCATATCCTTCTTTCAAAAACGTATCAACCATACCCAATACTTGAGGTTTTAATCGTATGAGTAAATCATTGTCATGCAAAGCTTCTGCAGCTTCCCAAAGCAACCACGACGATTCTATATCATGTCCAAACGAATATTCATGAGTTTGCGGTGTCCAATCTTCGGTAAAAAATATTACGATATGATTGTGTTTGTCGATAATTTTTTGAGAATACACATCTATTAAAGCTCGTAATGCCTTCTCAACTTGTGGTGATTTTGTAGCTTCAAACAATATAGTATATGCTTCTAATACATGCAAATTAGTATTCATTCCCTTTGGTAAATTCAAATCACGGTCACTTAGTCGCACATCGTCAAGTTTGTCCCACGATTGCGAATATGCTTCATAATATCCTCCATATTTTTTATCAAGACAATGAGTTTCCATTATGGTAAATAAATCCATAGCTCGCTGTAAAGCCGATTGATCGCCAAATGCAAGATAATATTCGGTAAAAGCATATATAGCAAACGCTTGAGCGTATACTTGTTTTTTTGAAACAACAATATCGCCTTGAGCAGTTACTTCCCAAACATACCCTCCATAAGTAGCATCGTAAAAATATGTTTCAATATATTTTCTTACTGCATCAGCATGAGGTTTATAATCCTCGTTTTTGTAAAATCTACATGCAGCAGAAAATGTCCACATCATACGAGAACACAGAATAAATCCTTTATTAGATTCGGGATATTTAGTGCCATAATGGTCAATTTCTCCAATTATTTCTCCGGTTTGTTCATCAAAAACTTCGGTAGACCAATATGCAAGAATATTATACAATTCTTGGTGAAATTCTTTACGGTAGGTTGATAGTGGTTTCATTTTTTTAGGTGTAAAGGTTTAAGGGTTTAGAGGTTTAAGGGTCTATAGGTTTAGGGTTAAAAGGTATAAGGGGTTTTGAGGAATTCTTCATGCCCTTATACCTTTACACCCTTATACCCTTATACCTTTATTCGCATCTATTAATTCAATTATTGTATTAACCGATTCGTGGCTGTAATATTTATCTGCAGGTGTATTGAGGCAATAATCTACAAGTCGTTCGATAGAGCTTGTTGCTACATGCATGCGAGTGTCTGATGATGCGTAATATATGAATACAGAACCATTATCATCAGCTATCCATCCGTTTGCGAACACTACATTCGACACGTCACCAATCCGCTCTTCGTCTTCGGGGGCTATAAAATATCCTCCGGGAACAGCTATAATTTGATCGGGAGCATCGAGCTTAGTCATAAACATGTACAAAACATATCTAAGTCCAGCAGCTGTATTACGAACACCATGAGCAAGATGCAACCATCCTTTTTCGGTTTTTATTGGTGCAGGTCCTAGTCCGTTTTTCAATTCATATATAGTATGATATTGCTTATTATGAATAATATGCTCGTTTTCTACCACAGGATTTGTCATATCTGTAATGTACCCTAAACCTATTCCACCACCAGAACCCACATCGATAAATCCATCTTGCGGACGAGTATATACCATGTATTTACCGTTTACAAAATGAGGATGCATTACAACATTACGTTGTTGTCCGGTATTAGAAATAAGGTCAGGTAATCGTTCCCATTGTTTCAAATCTTTAGTTCTCACAATTCCAGCATTTGCAATAGCAGAACTTGTATCACCTTTTGGAGCTTTGGGGTCTTTACGTTCGGTGCAAAAAATACCATATATATACCCATCGTCGTGCTGCGTCAATCGCATATCATACACGTTGGTATCGGGAGTTTCTAATTGTGGAATTCGAATTGGTTCGTCCCAAAATCTAAAATTGTCAATTCCGGTTGCACTTTCGGCAATAGCAAAATACGATTTTCTATCCCAACCTTCAATACGTGCACACAGAATATATTTTCCATTAAATTTCATTGCTCCGGCATTGAATACGGCATTCACCCCTATTCTTTGAATAAGAAGTGGATTTCGTTCCAAATTCAAATCAAATTTCCAATTCAAAGGCACGTGTTGTGCAGTAAGTACAGGATTCTGATATCGTTGATATATACCATTGTATTCAGTGATTGGTGTGTTTTTTTTTGTAACCAATGCTTCGTATTGTGCTTGTATTTCTTGTAATTTTTGGTTCATGGGGAAAAGGGTATAAAAGTTTATAGGTTTAAGGGTATAAGGGTGTAAGGTATAAGGTAGAAAGGTTTATGGGGTTAGTTGCCCACGTATAAACCTTTAAACCTCCGTACCTCCAAACCTTGTGTTTAGAATTTTTCGTTATGTTTTTTAATATACGCTATCACTTCGTCTACTTGGCAGAATGCTACTGCTGTGTAAGTGTCGGCAGCACCGTAGTATATTGCTATGTTGCCACTTGCTGCATCATACAAGTTTGCACAAGGAAATGCAACATTCGGTACAAATCCTACTGTTTCGTATTCTTTTTCAGGTGTTAGCAAATAGTTGCCGCAACGATACAATACTTTTCCTGGATCGTTTATATCGAGTAATACTGCTCCAATACTATATACATATCCATTGCATGTACCAGAAACACCATGGTAAAACAACAACCAACCTTCGTTGGTTTCAATAGGAACCGGACCTGCACCAATTTTTGTTCCTTGCCACCAGCCTTGTCCGCCGTTGCCCATTACAAATCGGTGATTGCCCCAGTGAACCATATCGGGACTTTCGCTCAAAAAGATATTTCCAAACGGAGTATGTCCTGTATCACTTGGACGACTCAATAAATAGAATTTTCCATTAATTTTTCGTGGAAATAATACGCCATTTCTATTGTATGGCATCAGTGGGTTTGGAAGACGGGTAAATGTTTTGAAATCTTTGGTCATTCCAAGTCCTATAGAAGGACCTTTCATATCATCGCACCAAGTTACATAATATGTTCCATCTATTTCGACTACACGAGGGTCGTATGAATAACTGGTTGGTTTCGAATTGCCTTGTTCGTCAACCCATGCAATTGGTTCAGGGTTCAATTCTATGGTAAGTCCATCTTTGCTAAATCCCGAAAATAAAGTTGCACGACCGTTCATTTGATCGCCACGGAATACACCCGCAAACGCACCATTGAAAGGCACTACTGCACTATTATATACTCGCGATGCTGTTGGAATTGGATTCCAATTCACTATAGGGTTTTTACTGTAACGCCATAATACATCATTACTTCCTGCTGGTTTAGCTTCCCAAGGTATGTTGGGTAAATTGTTTCCGATAATTGTTGTCATTGTATTAATTGTTAATTGTTAATTATTAATTGTTAATTTGAAAAGAATTAATATCTAATCCTCAATAGCTTCTCCGGCTAATCGTCGTCGTTCTATTAATTCTGTTTCAATTTCTTGCACTCTTTTATCTTTAAGTGGGTATATCAAAAATATAATGATTGACAAAACTCCAATTGCAGCAGGAATTAATGTAAATAAATTTACCAAACCATCAACACTAGTAACTGATTGTTCTTCGTTTGGTTTAAAACCAACTTGCGCCATAAGAGTAAGTGCAATATATGCACCTATAGCCCAGCCAATTTTTTGCGACATAGTTGATGCCGAAAACACTAATCCTGTAGCTCGTCGTCCGTTTTTCCATTCTGCATAATCTGCAGTATCGGCATACATTGCCCACAACAACACACTCAATGGTCCGCCAGTAAACGACCCAAAAATTTGTAGTATAAAAATTAATCCCAATTGGTCTACACTTAGAAATTTAACCAATGCAGTACTTACTATTGCTATTACAAAGAATAAGATAAACATGCGTTGTTTCCCAAATTTTTTAGCAAGAAAACTTACTGCAACTACACCAAGCAATGAAGATATTTGACCAATAGTATTGTATGCCGAAGCAAGTATGTTAAAATCATATGTATCGGAACCCAAAAATGGTAATTGTAATGATTGTGTACCAACAATATATTTAAAATAATGAACAGTAACACTACCACGAACAGCAACAAACAATATAAATGTAATAGTAGTTAGTAATAAAATTCCCCAAGGTCTGTTTGTTACCAATTCTTTTAAATCTTGCTTTATTGATGTTTTCTGTGTTTTGGGAGGCAATACACGCTCTTTTGTTCCTTTAAATGCTATAAGAAAGAAAACTACAGCAGCAGCCCCGTATATCATAAACGATCGTTGCCAACCTAACGCATCGTTGCCATTGCCTAATCCTTGAACCATAGGTAAAAGTGTAGCAGATACTATAATACCTGCAGCAAATGCAAATATAAATTTAACAGATGAAACCGTAGTTCGTTCTGCCGAATTTGGCGAAATAACCCCAAGCAATGCAGTATACGGAATATTTATTATTGTATACAATATCATAATTAGGTTAAAAGTAATATACGCCCAAACGATTTTACCTGTCAATTCAAAATCGGGTACGGTAAAGGTAAGCACCCCTACAACAGCAAAAGGCACACAAAACCACAATAAATAGGGACGGAATTTTCCCCATTTTGTTACCGTTCTATCTGCTATCATTCCCATTATGGTATCGGTTACACCGTCGAAAATTCTCGAAACCAAGAATAACGTAGCAGCAACTGCAGCCGGAATTAAAAATACATCGGTATAAAAAAACGTGAAATACAACATAAACGTTTGCCAGTACAATACCGACGCTAAATCACCAAAACCGTACGACAGTTTTTCTTTGAATGATAAAATTCCTACTTCTTTTTGTTTTGACATAGTATATTATTTTTTGAGGTTACTTGTTTGTTTTGGAATTAATTCAGAATATTTTGTTACAAAAGCAGTTGCTCCTACACCAAAAGTATTCAAATTCCCGAAATCGCCTTTACCTGCTCCATTTGATGTCCATGGATACACTCCGGCATAGCCTAATTCATATGGCTTTTCGTATATTTCTTCGTAGGTAATAGGAAACCCATATATCGTATTCAAACCGGGGGTCTCTCCTATTACGCATGGTCGGTCGTTGAGCATATAATCGCTTGGCGACATAGTAAACGGATTGCTAAAATGTTTATTTATCCATTCATAATAATGAATATGCCAATAATCCATATATGCCAATGAATCGCCGGTAATTACTTGCAAAGCTTGGTCGCTCCACTTATTTCCTTCGTACTTATTGCTACCCCATTTTACGGCAGCACTTCCAATAGAGACAAGCACAGAACTCTGTGTACGATGAACAGCGGCAGCACACATACCCGCAAAGAGTTGCAACTGCGGCCAATCTATAGCACCTTGTTTTTTATGTTCATGAATCCATTCCGGCTCATTACAAATATCTACCGAGAAAAAATATGGATTTGATTCGTATCGAGCTATCAAAGGCAATAAAAACACATCGATATACGCTTGAATTTGTTGTGAACAATGCAACATACTTCTCCATTGCTGATAGTTTGCTTTTTCTTCGTCAAAATGATCGAACGATGTTACGGTTGCCATTATATAAATACCATATTTTTCTGCTTTTTGCATCATATCATCCATGTGTGCCCAAAATTCCGTACTCGGTTTCTGAACTACTCCTAACATATCTATATGAGGCTGCCCCATGTTGTCGCAACTTATCCAAATTCGTGAACTGTTTATACCTACTTTTTGCATGCGCGAAAATTCATCTTCCCAAAATTGAGGATTATAATTGCCACCAAAGTCGTTCCATGAATCCCACGGAGTATTGGCTCCAACCAAAAAAATAGGTTTGTCGTTAACTACAAAATTATTACCTTTAATTGAAATTCTTTGTGAATAACCCATTGTACCGCAATAAATTACAAATATGAAGCAGAATAAAAATGTTCGAATGTTAGATTTCATAATTTTTCAATGTTTATTTTTAAAAATTAAAAATACATTTTTTTATTGTATCAGCATCATATTTATTGTGTAAAAACATCAACCGTTACGTTTCATTTTTTTAATGATTACAACGATTTTACAAAAATAGTATAGAAATACATACTATATACAATAGTATTTTATCAAATTATTATATATTTACAACAAAATTAATGATATGAAATCAGCATTTCACGAATCTACCCCCCTTACTAACGAAGATTGTGTGTTAGTATTTGTAAGGACAAACAAAGAATTTGACTTTCCGGTACACTTCCATATAGACTATGAATTGAATTTTATCACACATGCACAAGGAGCCGAACGAATTGTAGGCGACCACTCATCGGCAATATCACATCAAGAACTCGTATTGGTAGGCCCTAATGTTATACATGGTTGGAATGCTCCGCAACAGTCATTGCAAGATGTTACCGAAATTACTATACAATTTCCCCGCGATTTGTTTTCAAATTCTTTAATACACAAAAATGCATTTCAATCTATTCGGGAATTATTGGCACATGCATCGAAAGGAATTGCATTTTCGCAACATGCTATAACACAAGTAGAACCACTCCTGCAAGCAATTGCATACAACAAAGGTTTAGATACATTTATTTTACTTCTGCAAATATTGAGAGAATTATCGCAAAGTACCGACTATACCATACTTGCCAGCAAGCAACACACCTACGACGATGTTCATAATATTACCATTAATAAAGTTTACGAATTTATAGAACAAAACTATAAAGATAAGATTACACTCGAACAAATAGCTTCGCATGTAAACATGACCGTAATATCATTTTCGCGACTTATAAAAAATAGAACAGGCAAAACATTTATAGAATTTTTAAACGATTATCGCATACAAATATCTATAAGAATGCTTATGGAATCATCGAAAACCATTAGCGAAATTACCGATGAATGTGGATTTTGTAATCAGGCAAATTTCAATAGATTTTTTAAACTAAAAACAGGATATACCCCATCGGAATACAAAAAACATGTGAGTCAAATATCGCATGTACATTAACAATACAATACCATGATTACCATACTCCACATAACCGACCTGCATATACCCGACACCAATGAATCGGCATATGATATAGATGTGCATCAAAATTTGCTAAACACCATACAAGCTATGAATGACGAGGCTTATGGCATGGTACTGGTAACAGGCGATATTGCATACAAACAAGCAAATTTCCGAAGCTATGAATATGTAAAACAGGCGTTTCAAACATTTTACAAACCACTGTATGTGCTTGCCGGAAATCATGATACTACGGAAATGCTTGCACAATTTTTCCCGAATAGTTTCCCGAACAAACAAACCAATTATCGCATTCCCAATCCCGAAATTACGTTGCTTTGTATGGATTCATCGGCATCGGTTATTACCGATAGTCAGGTGGAATGGTTGCAGGCAGAATTGTCGCAATCAAAACAGGTAGTGTTGTTTGTGCATCATCCTATATTACCAACCCCGGTAACATATATGGAGTCGAAATACAGTCTACGCCGCCGCGAGTCAGTATTGCAGGTATTAGAACAACACCCGTATCCTATACACATATTTTGCGGACATTTTCATACCGACGATGTAGTAACCCACAAACACATTACGCAATACATTACCCCATCTATACTCTACCAAGTAAACAAACAAAGCACTACGTTCGACATAGGCAGCGAAGCCTATGGCTATCGCAAAATTTGTATTGATTCACAGCATGTTGTTACCGAGGTGGTGTGGTTGTAGCGGTTTAATTTTTTGTGTGTATTGTGAATTTTTTGTGGAAAATATGTAGATTTGTGGGGTGGAAAAATGATGATATTGTAATTGTCAGCAAGGGATAGAAATCTATTTAATAAACTTCAAAAGATGAAATTAATTCATTATTTATTTTTAATATCTTTTTTATGTGGACTTCACATATTTGGAATAGCACAATGCACACAACCCGAACCGCCACAAATTACTAATATAAAAATATGTGAAGGTGAAGCTAATATACCTCTTTGTGCAAACGGTTCCGATGTACGATGGTATGCAAATTCAAACAAAACAGGAATAATTTATTATGGTAATTGCTATACACCTGGAGAACATGTTTCATATTGTGCAACATTTAAATATTATGCAACACAAACAATAAATGGTTGCGAAAGTGAAACAGCTCAAGCTACTTATACGATAGAGTGTGTACCTATTCCTCCAACAGTAACAGTTATTCCAGAAAAAATATCAGAAAATGAACCGGATCCTATTTTTGAAGCATCAACAATTTATCAAAATCAGAGATTTAGATGGTATGATGAAAATTATTCATTTATTCAAGAATCAAATTATTATGAACCCAATAGATTAAATGGATTAGTTTATTATGTAAGTCAAATACCCTATGGTTGCGAAAGCTATAAAATTCCAGTTGAAATTACATTTTATGATAATACAGTTAATTTAATTAAAGATAAAGACTTATCATCAATTATAATATATAATACTCCCCACAATATTCTTTTTACTAACACAAAAAATATTAAATTTATCTATATTTATAATCAATTAGGTCAAATTATAGAAATATCTGATAAAAAAGAACTTGATTTATCTAAATTTATTTGTGGTATATATTTTCTAAGAATAGAAACGGAAAAGGAGTCATATTTAAATCAAATAAGAATCCCTTGCTGGTAACATTAGCTTTGTGTTGTTGTAAAAGTGCAGTAAGCTCCTTTAGAAACTGAAAATATTTATATTTTTTTAATAGGATTAAAAACGTAAATTATAATTTTATATAAAAACGATTACAAATGAGGATTACACTTTTTATTTTATTACTTTTTATTTCCCATCAATTATTCTCTCAAAATAAATATTCCATATATATTAATGGTAATTATGCATTAAACAAGGATTTTATACAAAAGAAGAACAGTATATTTCCACCGAGTGAAATAAGAAAATATGCCTGCGATATTGGTGTGAGATACAATCTGTATACAATAAATAAAATTAATTTTGAATTAGGATTAACAACAACAATTTGGGGAAGAAAAAATGCGGAAATATACGAGCAAACTTTACATTATTTAAATGGCGGTGATAATTTTTATACTGATATACAAAAATATACCTTTACAAATAATTATATTGTATTTGATTTAAAAATTCCCTTATTATTATGTTTAAAACAAAAGAAACTTAATTATAAAATTGGACCAGTTTTCCATACAAATTCATTATTAAGTAGGAAATTTGAAAATAGTTACCTACAATTAAAAAGAAATTATAATATTGGTTATCAATCAAGTATAGGATACGATATTTTTGAAAATTATAATATCTTTTTTGAATATTCAAAGCAATTTAATATTAAAGAAAAAAATGACGTTTTCAAAAGAGATAACATCTATAGTTTTTATCATATTTTCGGATTTGGTGTTGTCTATACAATAGTTGGCAGCAAGCATAAGATTTAAAACAAGCGAGAATGAAAATATATCAAGTTGATTCATTTACAACTGAACGATTTAAAGGTAATCCAGCAGGAGTGTGTATAACAGAAAAATTTACGAGTTCTTCATTAATGCAATCTATTGCACTAGAAATGAATTTATCCGAAACAGCATTTATTGAAATTGGAAAGGATATTTTTAAGATACGCTATTACACTCCAACCCAAGAAGTTCCATTATGTGGACATGCAACCTTAGCTAGTGCACATATTCTCTATGAACAAGGCATTGTAAAAGATGATTTTATATTTAGAGCCCAAGAGTGTGATTTGCATATTTCACTTCATGATAGTTGGATTAAAATGAATTTTCCGCGTTACAAGTTATCAAAAATTAACCTTCACAATAGATTTAATGAAGTAATAGGTGTTGAAGCAATAGAGACGTACAAAAGCCAGAATAATTGGATTGTCGCATTGGTAGAAGATGAAAACGCCGTTATTAATGCAAAACCTGATTATGAAGCAATTGGAAGAGAAAATATTGCCGACTTAATAGCGGTAACATCAAAAAGTGAGGTTTCAGAATATGATTTTGTAGTACGAGTATTTTGCAACCCCAAATTTGGAATTACAGAAGACCCTGTGACTGGTGCTGCAAATTGCATATTAGTTCCATTCTGGAATCAAAAAACTGGAAAAGACAAATTTCAATCAAAACAATTATCCACTCGGACTGGAATAATACGAACTAAACTGAATGACAATAGTATTGATATATTTGGACAAGCTAAAACGATTTTCAAAATAGAAATGACTGAAAAATAACCCAAACGTGGCTATATTTTCAATGGCTTTCAGCCAACATACATACATGATGTTGTTTGTGCTACCCCGCAAACAATTTGATTACGATAAGTATTTAAAATTACCGACTGCTTCAGTTGACGTTAATAATATTTCTATTTCAGAACTATTCCCATAGAGATTTTTCACTCCACGTTGTTTCGTTCGAAATGACGGATTTATGTAGTTGCTTGATTTTAAATAAGCTGTAAAAATAAAATTTCCACAAACATTTTCCCCTCGGCAGGCTCGGGGACCTCTGCTTTTATAGTATAGAGAAAAGTCTCGACAAGCTCGACTAACACAGAATAAAATTCCTGCTCGTCGAGCATAGTCGAGACGTTTTTTATAGCCCGAAGAACAAGCTCCCCGAGCTTGTCGAGGGACAAAGAATTTATGATTATACCATCGTTATACGTTGTAACTTGTAAGTATTCTGCCATCCATACTTGAGTTCCAATGCTTACAGTTTTGTATACATTGCCGTCATTATCTTTAACTGAGGTTTGTGCTTGTATTCCTGTTACCCCAAGTCCAACTATGAGTATACACGTAACCGTAATCGGTTGTTATGCATATGTTTAGAATTATAGTTTAATTAAAAAAAGTATACCAATTCATTGAATATTTGTGAATTATGTAAAAAAAAAAAAAAAAAGACCGACTAACTAAGTTTGCCGGTCTCTTTATGTATTTATCTTCCCAATCCTTCTACATTCAAATCTTTAGGATATTCAACAGTAAATGAAATTTGCAGTTTTTTGGTAGTAGCTTTATCGAGGGTAAATTTCCATGTTACCAATCCTGTTTTTGCATCAAGCAGTCCTTCGGGATGACTAATAGATTCTACCGCAATATCTTGCTGACTCGACAATGGTATTTGATCTTGAATAATAATAGGTACAGCAACTGATTTGGCATTGCGAACCAATATATCGTAGGTAAATTGCTGTTTGCGTTTTTGACCTATAAATTTCTTATCAGAATACTCATCTACTCGTTTACGCTCTATTTGTATTCCCTTGTCGCGTCCCAACGATACTGCTAATGAATCTTGCGTTTGTTCTGTATCGAAGTACGATTGTCCTACAAATGCACCTTCGAAATATAAGTTTGCATTGCCCGACAAAAAGTTATACGCCTCATAGCCTTTAATGTATGCCATAAGAAATGCATCTTTGTCGAGTTTTGGAATAGCTATATATGAGTATGCCGCAGGTATTGCATATTCTTGAATAGTTACCAAAGCTTCTTTATCGTTCGATACCAAACTCAATGGCTCGTTTATGGCAAATTCTATGGTGGTAAGTTTATTGTCAACTACCGCTTTGGTTTTTTTAACAACAGATTTAATACTTTTAGCTTCTAATGCTACTTCATTGTCAAAAGCATAATCATCTACAACAGGTTCTGCAATTCGCGGAGCCGATGCTGCATAGCCAACTTTCATAACAGCTTGGGGTTTGTAGCCTCGTAAAATCCAAGGTGTCAACACCGGTGCGGTTCCACCCATCGTAGGATTACCTGTAGATAATCTTACAGCAACATTGCTCCAACTAACTCCGGTATTTTGGTATACGGTAGCTTTGTAGGTTATTGCTACCGGGCTTGCCACGTCTTTTACCCGTATGTCGTATATAGGTTGCCAGCCAGCTTCTGCCACATAGTAATTACATTCCAATTGTATAGACTGCTGTACTTTAGATGACACTGTTACTAATATTTCTCCGGTTACTTCTTGTCCTTTATTTTGTAATTCGCGTAATTGTTTGTCTGCATCTTGTATTTGTTTTTGCACGTCGGTAAGTTTGTTTTGTGCATCAAGTTGTTTCTTTTTAATATCCAACAAGCGAGTTCTGTAAAAATTTGCTGCTTTTTCTAATTCCAAAATCGAAATTGAGGTATTTGTTCCTTTGAGCTCCATGTTTTTTTCGAGCAACAATGTTTCTGTTTTATACACTTGAATTTCGTCGTCCAATGATTTTTTTGTATAATCCAATTGCTTGCGTTTTTCCGTAAGGTCGGCTATATTTTTTTCTTGCGAAAATTTATCAATATAATTTCTGCGGAATTGCACGCCAAGAATGGTAAAATTTCCCTTTCCTGATACTTGCGCACTATTGGCGTAGATATATTCCGATTGTTTGCTAATAATTACCGTACTTACTCCTTCGGGAATTTGCACCTGTGATTTTGCAGTAATACTTGCTCCCTGCAAATACACGGTAACATCGGTAACTTTAGCTGTAGTTGTTATTTCTGATGCATATATTGTATAAGTTACAATAGTTGCAAAGCATAGGGCGATAATTTTTTTCATAGATACAATATAAATTTTTATTAATAAACTATATATAACAATGTATAGTATTCAGAGCTAAAAAAATAAATAACATTTACTTTGTAATAGGCACAACGCGAAACTCCGAAAGCACATCGTATGTAGGTTCTACTATAATTTTACCATCGGTGGTAGCCATACCCCATTTTGTATTTTGCTTTACTTTCATATATCCTATTTCGGGGTCTTTTATGTCTTCATAATTTATTGGCAATACTACTTCACCTTTTTTGTTCAATGTTCCCCATGCTACACCTTTTTTTACTTTTACTAAATTTTTAGAACAATCGCGGACATCATCGTACTCCAATGGAATAATAATTTTTGCTGTAGTATCTATCAATCCCCATTTTTGTTTTTTAACTTTTACCACACCCGGCCACGATGAGTTGAAGTCAATATATAACATAGATATAGCAAACGAAAATGTAGATGCTTCCCACATATTACGCATGTCTGTGTATTCTATAGGAATTACAATAGCTCCCTTGGTATTTACTGCACCCCACAACGCTCCTTTTTTAACACCAAACACCGTAAACGATAATGCTTTAATGTCATTGTATTCCATAGGAACTATAAATTCATGTTTTGTATTTACCATTCCCCACAATGCATCTTTTTTTACCAAAAATTTATCTTTCCACGATTGTAAAGCGGCATTGTAATAGTTGTCTGTTTTTGTAATAAAACTTTGTATTACCGGTTTTAGCTCGCGATATTCGCAGGGTATAACAATATTGCCCTGTAAATCCATAGCACCCCACTTCTCGTTTTGTTTAATACGAATTAACGTGTTGTTGTATAAAGTAAAATCGCGGTGTTCAATAGGAATAAGCACGGTACCTTTTATATCCATTAATCCCCATTTACCTAATTGTTTTACCTGAAATTTTGTATAATCTCCTTTGGTTTTATCGTCTGCTTTGTCATCATCTTGCTCGTCCGAAATAAACTTAATATCCTCGTACACACATGCAAGTAATTCTTTTCCGGTAGCATCTATTACCCCCCATTTTCCATTTTTTTTTGCTTTAGCAATGCCTTGTCTAAATCCATTTATTTGATCGTAATCAAAAGGAATGATTTGTTTTCCGGTTTTGTCTATAGTTCCCCATTTTACGCCTGTTTTAACTCGAGCAAATGTTTTTTCGAATCCTTTGCAATCTGCATATTTTGGTTCTATTACAATGGTTCCTTTGGTATCGGCATATCCCCACAAATTGTTTTGTTTAACCGCAATCATACCGGAATACACATCTTTCACATCTTGATATGTTGCCGGAATAATCAATTTTCCGGTTTTATCTATCATACCCCACAATTCTCCTTTTTTAACTTTTGCAAAACCATCTGAAAAAGAAAACGCACGAGAATAATCTGCAGGAATTACCACCTCTCCTTTGGTGTTAATGTAACCATTTTTGTCGAGCAATTTAAATGTAGCCAATCCGTCTTCGCTAAATTCATCAATTTTGTCGGCAGCAGTTTGCACTTGAGCAACAGCTTTACCCGTATTATCCAATATTACCCATGCTCCATTTTTTTTACCAATAGCAAGCGTTTGAGCTTGGCAGAACGATGTAATACATACACAAACAAAAGTTGTATACAATAATTTGAATGAAAGATTTTTACGTGTTTTCATAGGGCTATTTTTTTTTAATTAGTTTGTCTGTTACAATTATACAAAACTTTTGGTTTTACAATTCAAAGTATATAAAGAATTATTTCAACGCATCAATAAAATATTTAAAAACCAATGCATTACCCATATAATCCTTCAACATTCGTTCGGGATGAAATTGCAATCCAACCACACAATTGTAGGCAGGGTGATACACAGCTTCTATTAATCCATCGGGAGCAGTAGCCATAGCAACCAATTCGGGTGCTAAATCTTTGATTCCTTGATGATGATAGGTATTAACCTGTATTGTATCTTGCCGATACCAATCCCACAAGGGTGTATTAGGAACAATAGATATTTGATGTCTATGAGTATCATAATGAGCATAGTCTATATGACAAATACTATTATTATTTGCCTCGTGAACATCAAAATGCAAGGTTCCTCCAAACAATATATTTATAATATGCATACCCCTACAAAACCCTAAAATTGGCTTATTTGCATTCAATGCATGACTAACACACGCTATTTCTATTTCGTCTTTTAACGCATCGTGTTCGTCAAGTTTTGAAATATCATAATGCTCTCCATAATAATGAGGTCCAACATCGCCACCTTCTACCATGAGCAGACCATCGTAATTATCTATATATTCCGACAAAATGAGTTTCGTAGCTTCGGCTATAGGAACAATTACCGGCACTATACCAGCTTCTGCAAGAATTTGTAAGTACACTTCCGACACCCAATTTATCAGTTTATCTTTACGTGTATATCTTCGGCTAACTATAAGAACACGTTTTGCTTTCATGCTTTTTTATATTGATTAGAAATCTGTTGCAATGCTGCTATAAGGAGTGAATCCTTGTCCTTGCCCTGCGATGCAACACGAATATGAAAATTGTCTAATCCAATTTTGTTGGAACAATCGCGAACATACAAATAATAATCTTCAAGCAACAAACGCTGCAAATCTTTTGCAGCAACTCCACATTCAATGCGAATAAGTACAAAATTGGAACCCGTAGGATAGACAAAAAAACCAGTAATTTGTTTCAATTCAGTATATAAATAGTGCACATCGGCAATCACTTGTTTTCGAGCAACATGATATAATTCATCGGTAGGATACAATTGTGTAAGAAAATACTCTGCAATAGTATTAATATTCCATACAGGGATAGAAGAACGTATTTTTTGTAATAAATCAGAATTTGCTGTAACGCAATATCCAAGACGTAATCCGGGAATTCCACAATGCTTACTCATAGAACGCACCACAACTAAATTTTGATATTGTTGAATACAAGGCAACAAGCTGGGTAATTCTTCTCCGGCGAAATCAATAAACGATTCGTCAACTATTACCATACGTAAGTGACGCATACTGTTTAAAAAATCCTTCATTTCATCGAGCGAATGTAATTGTCCCGTAGGATTGCCGGGATTAATTATCAGTGCACTTGTTATACTATTTGCAACAATCCAATCGGCAAATTCGCGTAAATTAAGTTGATAATTGTTATGAGCCTGCAAATAATAGAGCTTTGCCTGTTCTTGCTTACGTATTTTTTCGGTGTATTCACTAAATGTAGGCACAGGTATGGCAAAATCGTCGATACATTCTTTTTGAATTATAGTAATCAATTCCGTAGCACCATTACCAATAATTATGTGATTAGGATTTATGTGCAACACATCGCTCAAATGCTTTTGCGAAATACTTGGATTACTCGATGGATATGATTTAATAAGAATTGGCAACCGTTCTTGTAACTTCTTAATTAATTCATTGTTTGGATAATATGGATTTGCAATAAAACAAAAATCAGTAATTTTTTCAATCATTTCTTCACCCACAATATCAAACAACGATGGAGAATGAGATGTTTCGTAGAATAAATGCCTGTTTATATGTAATTTATCGCGTAAAGTCATGGATAGTTATGAATGATGAGATATGAATGATGAATTATGAGTGAATAAAGAGTATACACTCATAATCCATCATTACCAATTAACAATTAAAAATTATTTGTTGCACTATATTTAAATTTCAATACAGCTTCCCACATCAACGTATCTAAAACTTCTACAACTTCGAACAATACATAGCCGTCTTTGCAACGAGCACCAAATACATGTCCCGGAATCAGAGGATTGATAATAGTATCCCAATTTGTATTTATAGAACGAATACTTGTAATATCAACATCTCCATAGTTTTTGATTTGCGATTCATAGGTTACTTCATCTACTTCGGAATTGCGAAACCATACATAACTCGAATAACTTGGATAATTAGGATTATCCCCTCGTCCCGAATGCCAACCTATCATACCACCATCATTCATATTTGTTTCCCAATCAGATGTATCCATTTTGGCTGCAGAAAAATCGTAACCAAAATGACCAACAGTGTCAATTGTATAACCATTTGAAGAATCATCGGGATTTACCTCTTCTTTACACGATGTAAACCATACTGTAGAACAAACTGCAGCAAAAAATAGTAACTTTTTCATAGGAGTAAGATTTAAGTAAAACAATATTCAAAAATACAAATTTATATCATACATACTATATTCAATGTATGTTTTTGTTATTTCCTAATGTCTGAGTGTTTTATTGTCTAAACGTCAACGAAGAATTGAATTGAATAAGAAATACATAACACAATTTCATTGCATATTCGTATAAAACATTGTATTTTTGGTACAATTAAGAAAAGTATTAATGTATAACTATATATATATATGCATTTTATTGTATTTTATTACAATATCAGCGTTTTCAGAAGGGACAAAAGAACTCCGTCCTGCCGAAAGTGATTGGGGAAATATTGAAATAAACGACCAAGGACGACCATTTGCAAAAGAAAGTTGCGACTCGCTGCACAAGCTCTATATTCATATAAAATCTACAACAGAAACTATCTATTTTGGATTTCAACCAAACGACAAAACTTTAGGAACAGGAACATACAGAATTGTTGACCCGCAAGGGAATATTGTAGTCCCCAGAACCGATGTTCCGGTAGCAACGGGAGCCGGCTATATAGAAACCTATGCCGAAGCATGTGCAGGACCTAAAATTGGCGGCACACCAGCCGGAGGATATACACCTCTATCCTATTCGCCTCTTACTACCGGTGATTATTTTATAGAATTTACTACTACTTTGACAGGTACGTATCATTTCGATTTGTTTGACATTACTGTAGTTGATGCTGCAAACACACCTATTCTCGGAAGGCTTTGGTCGCATGCGTGGGATTTGAGCGCACGTGATGGTGGAAACAGAATGCGTACGGTTTTTTATATTTACACCGGCGACAAATATATTTCTTCTGTTAATTTAAACGGAATTCAACCATTTGGATTTGTAATATCAAGTAACAGCACAGGAACTTCAAATACCGGCAATTTATTTTACGACCGACAATCCGTACAGGGTAATTCGACATATCCCGAATTTAAATTGTTTCTCAACTTACCCGACACATCGGTATACGAAATAGCCGAACCGCCTACAATGATAGAAGATTTAAAGGTATTAGGAACTCCCCTTGCCGAACACGATGTGCTTTTTTACTTGAATATGAATAAAGCCGGTACCATAGAAATATTTCTCGACCTCGACGAAACTCCCGGATATCAAGCAAATGGCAAAGATAGAGTGTTGGTAAAAACTATTAAAGCAGGTGGCGACACTATTGTATGGGATGCTAAAGATGGGTTGGGCGATTGGGTTACCGAGAGTGTAACAGTAGATGTTGGTTCAAGATTTTCAACCGGAGTAACACACTTACCGTTATATGACCCCGAATACCATACCAATGGATATATTGTACACAGAATTTTACCCGATAGTGCTCGAGCAGTTTTATATTGGGACGACTCTAGAATACCTTCATTATTGGGAACCGTAGAATTCGAAGGTGTTTCGGGAAATACCGACGGACATAATTTCCCCGATACTTCAGGTGGATTTGGTAATTTGCGAACTATAAATACGTGGTGGAACGGGTTTGAAAATAATGATTTAAAATCATTAGTAACCGAGAAAAAATAAAAATAACAGATTAGGTCGATAGTCACTAACCTAATC
>MWCJ01000037.1 GCA_002069975.1 Bacteroidetes bacterium ADurb.Bin217
ATACGATTTAAATATCCGTAAATAAACAACTTGAGCAAGTCTCCGGGATGATATGCCGGACGCCCATTTTCAATAAAATCAGTCTTAAAACCATATTCCGATAGCTTTAAACTGTTAACAAAGACATCTATTACTCGAACTTCATTATCAGACGAAATTATGTTGTCCAACGAATCGGTAAACAAATGAATTTGGCTTCTATGTTCTCCTTGTATAAATTTCATATACAAATATAACTGAAAATCAAGTATTTACCAAATAATTTGGCGGTTATTTTACTGATATTCAAATATTTAAATAAAGTCTTGGGGTTTTTAGACAGTTTGACGTTAGCAACTACCTAAAAAAGATAACAAAAAACTTGCAATAAATACCAACAATTGGTATTTTTGTAAAAAACATTTAAAGTTATGGCTAAAAATACATCGATATTACTTGGAGATTATTTTGATAATTTCATAAATAAGCAAGTTGTGACAGGAAAATTCTCATCTGCAAGTGAAGTAGTGAGAGCAGCTTTAAGACTTTTTGAATATGAAGAGTCTAAAAAAACTGAATTGATAAGAGAACTAAAGAAAGGTGAAAAATCTGGATATGTAAAGGATTTTAGTAGGAATGATTTTTTAGCAAATATCCATAAGAAACATTTACTTGAAAATGGAATATAAAATAAGTAAACTTGCAAGTCAAGACCTAGAGAATATCTGGTTATATACTTTTGAGAATTGGTCTGTAGAGCAAGCCGACAGATATTTTAATTTAATTATAGACGAGATTGAATTTCTTACTCAAAACCCAGATTCAGGAATTGATTATAGTTTTGTCCGAAAAGGTTATTTTAGATCTAAGATAAAATCACATTTTATTTTTTACAGAATAGACATTAAAAATGATGTTTTGGAAATTATTAGAATTTTACACCAAAGAATGGATATTGAAAATAGATTGAATGACTAAAATAGAACGGCAGTTGCTAACACACACTAAGCCTCATGGCAGTAAGTCTGCAAGGTTTTTTTTGTTCTCGCTCGCTTGTATAGTTTTCTATCGGCTGACAGAACTCGAACCACGAATACTGCCACTAAATCCTAGCGTGGGCACGTTATGGCTCATTATGCAAAAAATAAAGCTCACGCGTGTCGATTTTTGAGCTGTATTTTATATATTTGTGAGCTGAATGAGAAAATATGAAAGAAACAAAACAAATAGAAATTTTAAATTTCATTAACAACCACGCAAATTGTTCTTCGGGGGTAATTTTTAAAGAATTTGCCTATTCGATAAGTTATGCTACAGTAAAGCGAATTCTAACTCAACTTCAAACTGATAAATTCATAATTTCGGAGGGTAAAGGTAAAGGAACAAGATATTTAATTTCACCTTCTTACGAATTGTTATATTCAATTAATTTAGATAGTTATTTCGAAAAGGAAATTGATGAAAGACATATTAAAGAAAATTTCAATATAGAAATCTTTGAATTGTTAGATAAAACTGAGATTTTTAGTAAAACAGAACTTCTGAAATTAACTAATTTACAAACTAAATATATTGATAATATATCACAATTGTCTGAACTTGAATATAAAAAGGAACTTGAACGTTTAGCAATTGATTTAAGTTGGAAATCATCCCAAATAGAAGGCAATACATATTCATTACTTGAAACTGAAAGATTGTTAAAAGATAAAGAAACTGCTGCAGGAAAGACAAAAGAGGAAGCAATTATGCTTCTGAATCACAAAGACACATTGGATTTTTTAGTAGAAAATACAGATTATTTAATTCCATTATCGATATCAAAAATTGAAGATATACATAGTTTACTTATAAAAGATTTAGCTGTAGATAAACATTTAAGAAAACGTCGAGTTGGTATTTCAGGAACAAACTACCGACCATTAGAAAGTGAATTTCAAATTAGAGAAGCATTGGAGTTAGCTTGCAATTTGGTAAATAAAAAAGAGAACATATTTGAAAAGGCACTATTGGTTTTAGTGTTAATATCATATATACAGCCTTTTATGGATGGAAACAAGAGAACGGCTCGAATCGTAAGTAATGCAATTTTAATGAATTACAAATATTGTCCAATTTCTTTCAGAACAGTTGATTCGATAGATTATAAAAAGGCAATGTTATTATTTTATGAACAAAACAATATATCGAGATTTAAGGAGATTTTTATTAATCAATTCGAATTTGCCGTTAAGACATACTTTTGAAATGAAAAAAATAACAAAGCCATAACACACACACACACTAAGCCTCATTGCAGTAAGTTTGCAAAGTTTTTCGTTCTCTCTCGCTTGTATAGTTTTCTATTGGCTTACAGAACGCTTTCCACGAACCGAACGACGTGAGTTCATCGAAGATAATTACTACCACAAAGGCATAGTGCGGGAACGTTTACCCAAGTAAAATTCACTTTGAGATAGATTTTACAGATAAATATATGGATACTATTCGCATTGAAAATTATCAGGAAGGACAAGAAGTTGAGATTCATCAATTGATTAAAAATGTGTACGATGAATTTGTTTCGATTGATTATTCAGATGAAGGCAATAAGCATTTCTATGATTGGATAGATCCATCAAGGATTGCTAAACGGCAAAAAGAACAAATTAATTTATTGGTTGCTCTTTTGAATTCAAAGATAATTGGAATGATTGAGATCAGAGATAATAAAAATATTTCATTACTCTTTGTAAACAAACAATATCAAGGACAAGGTATTGCAAAAAGACTTTTTCATGAATCTTTAAAGTTTTGTATTCAAAGAGATTCAACACTTGATACGTTTTATGTGCATGCATCTCCGTTTTCAATTCCTATTTATAAAAAAATGGGGTTTAATGAGACTGATTCATTACAAGAGAACCATGGTATTAAATATTTACCAATGGAATTGAAAATTAATAAATTAACGTCGACGTTACATAAACTATTGGATTGAGCTTACTTCGTTCGGTTTGGTATTTTTCAAATACTTCAAACAAAATTTAAATCAGCCTGTCCCGATTCATCGAGAGGGTTAAACAATTCTATAGCCATTCAGAGTTTAGTATGAATAGCTATAGAATCATTCACGTTAATTATTTTTGAACTACAACTATTTGAGAATATTTTGCATTAACACATTGTACATAGAGAGTATAAACACCTTGTGCAAGATTTTCTACTGTAATAGGTTCGTCTTTTTGCACATTGAATTGTTCCCATACTTTAATGCCGGCTATATTGGTAATATATGCACTACAAATACACTCAGAGTCTATATCAATTACTATAGTTCCTGTCGAAGGATTAGGGTATACGTTCGTGCGAACTTCCGGATTAGAAATGCTTGTTTCGTCCGTTTGAGCTTCGGCAATATTACTCATAGCTAAGGTAAACGGACCGCTTTCTATTTTTAGTAATCCGCTAGTTACACAGGCTTTATCTTTTTTAACACCTATTTTATAGTATTTTGCCCCCATTGGTTTGTCGTCGTTCCATTCGCTTGCAACTGCGGCATCTACCGAATCGTGTAATTCTAGATTGTCTTTTGTAGTTCCGCGATAAATGTAATACCATACCGGTACAAATTCTCCCGATTCGTCTATATAATCGGTCCAGTCAAGCACATTGCTTACGCCATCGCTTCCTAACGAAACTCCTAAATGTATAGTTTGGTGAAAGTCGCTTAGTATTGATTTGTGTTTACAAGCATCTTCGGTTTGAATTGCATATCGCGATGGCGATGTGTATGGGTTAGTAACATAGTCGTCGAAATACGATTTGCGGATAGAGTCTACGCTTCCTATCCAAGCGTATTCGCCACCGGACATTTTGTAAACATGTACTTTTTTAATATTCGAATTCCAAACTTTTTCCCATACTATTTTGTTTGTTCCCAAATCTTTGTCTATAGTTACTATGCAAATAGGATATGCAGGTGTTTCTATGTCTACAGTTGCTTGAGCTGTGTGCAAACAATTATTTGCATCGCTTACGGTTACACTATAACTTCCTTGTGCAATATTTGATAATGTAGCACTATTATTAGTGTTAGACCACTCAAACTCATATGGTGCTGTTCCACCTATAACCGATGTTGCAATTGCACCTGTTTGCGAATTACATTCGGTATGCGTAACTTGAAGTTGAACATCTATTTTTTCGGGTTCTGTTATAGTAAATACTTCCGAAGCTAAACACCCACGAGCGTCATACGCATTTACACTGTATAACCCGGGGAATAATCCTTGTACATCTTTTGTTTGCAATCCTATGTTCCAACGATACATATAGGGTTCTACTCCACCTTGGGGAATTACAGAGGCTATTCCATCGCCAAGTCCGTTACATGTAACATTGCTTGTTTGTACGTCAATATCAAATAATTCGGGTTGTTCTACTATAGCTTCTAAAGTATACGAATCATTACATGCATCGCTCACAGTAAATTCATATGTGTCGGCAGGAATATTTTTTTGTTCGTATCCTTGAAAATGATTAGTCCACACTATGCTATATGGCTGAACGCCTTTGGTTGGTAATACAAAAATATTACCGTCTGATTTACCAAAACAAGACACTTCGTCAACACGGAGAGCATATTCTAATTTTTCGGGTTGTGTAACAGTGTTTGATACTACTATAGAATCGTCGCACGCATCGCGAACTGTTACCGAATATAAACCGGCAGTGAGATTTTCGATAGAAGCATTGTTTTCTCCATTGCTCCATACATATACATATGGTGCTGTTCCTCCGTTTGTTGTAATAGTAATACTACCGGTTGGAGTATTAAAACACGACACCGGTGTAACAACCGATGAAGCAACTAATGGTTCGGGTTCTGTAATGGTTGTAGAAAGCATTTTGATGCATCCACGTGAGTCTTGTACCTGAACAGTATATTTACCTTGTGGTAAACTCGAAATGCCTTGTGTGTTTTTACCATTACTCCATATATACGTGTAGGGAACAGTTCCTCCGTTTACCAATGCTATTGCATTTCCGTTGAGAGCCCCTATGCAGGTAATATTGGTTGTGGCAAGTTCTAATTCTAATTCAATAGGTTCTTCTATTTCAATACTATCTGTTATAGATGAACACGCGTCGGTAAGGGTAACGGTATAAAAGCCTTTTTGTAGATTTGTTATACTTGTAGTCGTATCGCCCGTTTCCCAAAGAATGCTAAAGGGCGATTGTGCATGAACTATGTCAATTGTGGCAACACCGTCAGTCAATCCGTTACACGAAATGTCAGTAGCAATTAGATTGTACGATACAAGAGGAGGTTGTGTAATGGTAATTTTTTGAGTAATTATAGTTCCACAATTGTCTTTAGCTATAAGTGTATAATCTCCCGCAGGAAGCGACAATAATTCAGTATCGGAAAGTGTAGTGCCGGTAGCTGTTTCCAAAGAAATTGAATATGGTTGTGTTCCACCTTGAGTACTAACAACAACACTGCCGGTAGCAGCTCCGTAACATGAAGCATGGGTTGTTGCAACTTCAATGGTAAAAGGTTGCGGTTGATTTATGTTTACAGAAGTACTCGTAAAACAACCGTTATTATCGGTAATGTTAGCAATATAATTACCTGCAAATAAGCCTTGAACATGCTGTGTTTTTTGTCCGGTTATCCAATTTATAATATATGGTTGGGTACCACCTTCAATACCCAAAGTTGCTTCGCCGTCACCACCATTGTTGCATGTTACATGTTTGTAGTTGGTAATGTATGCCTGTAATTCTAATGGTTCTGTTATAGAAATATTTTCGGCTTTTAATGAATCACACATATCTCTGATTTCTAATATGTAATCGCCATTGCGTAAGGTGTCAATCGAAAGATATGCTCCATTGTAAGAAGGAATTGAAACAATAGAATAATACAATCCGGCGTCATCTTTTTTATATAAATTAATTTTGTATGGGGATACACCTCCGCTAATTTGTGTGGAAATTTTTCCATTAGCTTGCGAAGCACATTGCACATCTTGTTTTGTAACGTTTATTTCTAATAAGGGTAGCGAATTTACGGTAGCCGAATTTGTTGCAGTTTTTCCACATGCGTCGGTAGTTTTTACCGAAAAAGTGTTATTTGTGGGCTGATTGAAAATAGATTGTCCTACAACTTTAGAACCGCCGGGTAATGTCCATTCGTAAGAATAAGGAGATTTGCTCCCGCTTCCGTATGCAGAAAGGTTTGCCATACTTCCTCCACAGCCACTTATACTAGGTATTATTGAAACTGTAGGTTGTTGATATACTTGGATAGTTTTTGTATATGAATCAATAGTTCCTATACATCGGTCGCCGTTTTGAACCTCACAGGTAAAAGTTTTGGTGCTATTAGGCATGGTATAGGTAAGTTGATTGTTTGTAGTTGCAAACGATTGTCCTAGCACTACATTATTATCAACTTTCCAACGATATTGAACCGGAGCTGCAAGTGGATTGTTGGCAACTACCGCCGAGAGAGTTATAGATGCCCCATCGCATACTGTTTCTGCTGCAGTAGTAATATTGGTAATATCGGCAGGAACCTGCAGTAATAATTTACACACTTCGCTTGTAATAGTTTTACATGCACCTATAGAGGTAAGTCTAAATTGCATATTATGATATGATTCTGCATTTGGTACTACTTTGAGAGATGTCGTATTATAATCTCTGAAAACATCACCGGCATTTGCAGCAGTTATTTTAATCCATGTAGTTGTGCCATAGGGTAAATATTCCCAAGTGTGAGTGTAAGAGTGAAAATTATTATATCCATTAATTGTTAATGTAAAATCTACTTGCGTGTTTATACATACTGTTTTTGTTTTGCTCGTAGGAGCAAGTGTAGCAAACGATTCGTTGAATGCAGGAGCAATATATACACCTAAATCGTTAAGTGATGCAGAGCGGTAATTTACACAGGTATGAACTATAGCTAATCTGTAATCATATGTACCATCTCTATAAGAATCGGCAGGAAATGAAAACGGATTAACCGAAACACTTAATTCTTGCCAAACATTGGGGCTTGCATTGAGTTCGCGTTCCCAAAACACCTCGGTTTGGTCGCCGGTAACTTCAAAATCGGGGATTATAGTCGCATTTTGTCCAGGGCAGGCATATGATACTTCAACTTGTAATGGTTGTACTACAGGACTCGAAGCTCGCGAAAAACCTATAGGTGCAGTAAACGAAGTGCCTAATTTGGTGGATATGGCACAAAAATATACAATATGATAAATACTTGTAGAATTAAATTCTGTGGTAAAACTAACAGGGAATGTTTTGCTCGTAGCTTTTGAAATAGCTGCCCATGAAGACCATTCATATCTGCGAGTTATTCTATTGTATACTGCTACCGATTTGAACCATTGGTATGAGTTAGTTAACAATGTTGACGTTGTTGCCGACATAGTTATAGTGGCTCCACTACATATATTTACAATTTTACCGGCTTTGTTTACGCCATCAATATATGGACCTGTGGTGCTTAGTGTATATGGAGGTGCCGGGGGAAGTGGATAGTAACCGGCAACAGTACCATTAGTACCACCTATTATTAATCGTTGAGAAAATACATTGTTTGTGTATAATAGTATGGCACATACTATAAATACTGCTGTGTAAATGTGTTTCATAATAGCTTGTTTAGTTTTGGTATTTATTTGAATTTGAGGCTGCTAATATAGTAAAAATATATATAAACATGTTATTTTTTTTCGAAAAATGCTAACCACTCCAAAGCGGCTTTTTCGGTTGTGAAAATTTTTTGAATATGATTATTCCTTTGAATTTTGGTGTCCAAATACGTTGAAATAGCAACTTCTTTTGGAGAATCTATAAGAATTGCTTCATATACTTTTGCACTGGGATTTGAATATTTTGATACTATTTCAAATAGTTCCGAAAAATCAGAAATTGAAAAGTCGTATTGTGCATTTCTATTATCGGTAAGTAGATAAACCTATAAATTTTTAATGTTTGAAAATAGTTCTTGAGCCATTGTTTCTACTTCGGAAAGAGTAATGTTACCCGATAAACTAATTTTTATTATACTTTGAGAGTAATTATATGAAATTGTGTACATAGTTTTGAATTAAATCACAAATATAATTCTGTGGTTTTGATAACTAAGGTTATTTGTAATGTTAGTTTTAGTGATATTTATCACCAATAGTGTTGCGTTATTTTAAGAATTTTTTCTAAATAACTATACGAAATAGAACTTCGGTTTTACCCATAACCATTCAACTAAAAAATTTCTTTTTTTGTTGTAGAAAAAAGAAAAAGTGTGTGTTGTGATACATAATCACAGTAGTATTAGATACTTTTATAATAGCGACCAATCAAAAAAACAAAAACTAATTTTCGATATGTTGTTTTTTTTATCTATTTTTATATCCCTAAAAATTATGTGTATTCCAAAGTTATATAATTTGAAATTCAGCGTGTTGAGAATATGTAAAATACTCTATGGTATATCTATATGCATGTGTACGTACCCTGCATATTCGCAAATTACTACTGGAGGAAATTTTGGCTTAAATATAGTGAACAATGTGATTATTGTAGATGTGTCGCCGGAAATTGGATATTCACTTGTGGAACCGGTACTTGTTGGAGTTTCGCCGTTTATATTGTATGCACAGCATTTACAAACAGGCACCAAAGAGGTATTGTATGGTGCACGTGCTTTTGGTGAATATAAACATCAAATAGGAGCATTTGCTCATGCGGAATACGAAATAAGTAAATTGTGGGTAACCGAAGGCGTACAAAAAGCTGTACATGCAGCCCCTGTTGGTGGAGGATTCGAAAGTCCACTGGGAAACAACAGTGTAGCTTATATTATGGTGTTGTACGATATCTTATATAAAGAAGGAATTTCGTATAAACAAAATCCAATAATTAGAGCAGGAATACGATATTCATTATAAAATTTAGACTATGCTTTTTTCAGAAATAATAGGTCAAACACAAATTAAACAAGAATTACTCGAAACAGTTCGAAATAATCGTATTAGTCATGCTTTGCTTTTTTATGGACCCGAAGGTTCAGGAAAACTTTCGTTAGCTATAGCATATGCACAATATATAAATTGCGAGCAAAAAGGTGAGAAAGATTCTTGTGGTGTGTGTCCCAGTTGTTTGAAATATAATAAATTACAACATCCCGATTTACATTTTGTATTTCCGGTAGCCACCAATACCAAAGTTAAAAAAGACCCGGTGAGCGATAATTTTATTGCAGAATGGCGCGAAATATTTTTACAACAGCCATATATGAGCTTGGATATGTGGTTGGCGCATATAGGTGTAGAAAACAAACAAGGAAGCATTCAACGAGAAGAAAGCCGCGAAATAATGCGGAAACTGAATTTGAAAACCTATGAGGCGGAATATAAGGTTATGATAATTTGGATGGCAGAAAAAATGAATGAAACCTGTGCAAATAAATTACTTAAAATTTTAGAGGAACCGCCTGCAAAAACACTGTTTGTTCTTATTTCTGAGCATACCGAAGATTTAATGGCTACTATATTGTCGAGAACTCAAATTATTAGAATTCCCAAAATTGATGATGAAAGTATGCGGCAAAAACTTGCATCGGATTTTAGTGTGTCGGGCGAAGATTTGGAAACACTTGTTCATAATGCTAATGGCAATTATTTTAAAGCATTTGAGCTTATGAGTTTTGAAAATTCTAATTCAGATTTTTTTAATTATTTTACTCAAATAATGCGGTTGGCATATGCCAAAAATTTACCGGAATTATCTACAATTAGCGAAACAATGGCTGGAATTGGACGCGAAAAACAAAAAGGTTTTTTTGAATACGCACTTAAAATGCTTCGTGAAAATTTTATTCTCAATCAAAAAAAACAAGAAATAGTTTATTTATATAAAAAAGAAAAAGATTTTTCCGAAAAGTTTCATTCGTTTATAAATGAGCGAAATATAGCACAGTTAACCAAAGAATTTAACGAAGCACATTACCATATAGAACGTAATGGAAATGCAAAAATAATCTTCTTTGATTTGTTTATTAAAATAATGATGTTACTTCGTTCATAAAGTTTACTATTTTTGCACAATAATGTAATGTACAGCAATGGAAGATACCAATATTCAATATACTCCTCAAAATGAACCGGTTAAATTAACTCCGGAAGAAATTGAGAAACAAATAAAACAATCATCAAAACGCAGTGGAAGTTCAAAATTATACTGCTATAATTGGTTGCAAGATATTAAACATATACCTTCAACTCATAATTTGGTTGAGGTTCGTTTTAAAAATACTCGTAAAGATTATTACGATAATAATACAAAAATTCCTTTAGAGGTAGGTGATATTGTTGCTGTAGAAGCTTCGCCCGGACATGATATCGGGATAGTTTCGCTTACTGGAGAATTAGTGTTGGAGCAAATTCATAAAACATATGGAGCCAAAGTGCCGGAATCTTTTCCTAAAATTTACCGAAAAGCAAAATCTTCGGATATTGAAAAATGGGAAGAGGCTAAAGCTTTGGAACACAAAACTATGATTAAGACACGTCAAATTGCAAAAGATTTAAAATTGCAAATGAAAATTGGCGATGTAGAATATCAGGGCGATAAAACAAAAGCTATTTTTTATTATATAGCAGATGAACGTGTTGATTTTAGAGAGCTTATCAAAATTTTGGCAGAACAATTTCGTATTCGTGTAGAAATGAAACAGATTGGAGCACGTCAAGAGGCAGGTAGAATTGGAGGTATTGGTCCGTGTGGTCGCGATTTATGTTGTTCTTCATTTATGTCAAATTTTGTTTCTGTTTCTACTACTTCGGCTCGCTATCAAGAAATTTCGTTGAATCCTCAAAAATTAGCAGGACAGTGTGGAAAGTTAAAATGTTGTTTAAACTATGAACTTGCCAGCTATGTTGATGCTCGTAAAGATTTTCCCGATACCAATATTGTATTGGAATTTAATGATAATTCTAGAGCTACACATGCAAAAACCGATGTGTATAAAAGAGTTATGTGGTACATGCTCAGAAAAGATGATGGAATTCCTCAGTTCATTGAATTACCGGTAGATTCAATTCGCGAAATTATTGCTCTCAATAAAAAAGGTGTTAAACCTGAACGTCCGGAAAATACTCAAAATCAATCCAAAGCTAAAGTTGATGTTTCTTTTGATTATACTAATGTTGTAGGTCAAGAAAGTCTTACCCGTTTTGATAAACAAAAAAATCGCAATCAACAACATAAACCCAAAACGCATAACCCACAAAATCAACAACAGAATAGAAATCAACAAAATCAGCCAAATAAGCAGCAGCCGCAATCGAATGCTCAACCTCAAAAACCAAATACACCTTCTAATCAGCAGGGGAATCCACAACAACCAAACAAACAGAACAATCCTAATAGGCATAGGTTTAATAAACCGAAACCAAAACCTAACAATAATCCTAATGGGCAAAAATCAAATGAATAAATATTTTTCTTTTGTACTTCTTGTTGTGGGGATTTGCTCATTGTTTTCTGCATGTAATTCTAATGTAGTGTTCAACGATACGGTATCGTTTTCTGAATCGCTGTGGAGTAAAGACAACGAAGTTAGCTTTTCGTATACTATACCCGATACTTCTTCAACCTATTCTATCCAAATTGAAGTCGAAAATTCAGATGACTATATGTATTCAAATCTGTTTCTGTTTTCAACTATTGTTTTTCCCGATTCTTTGCAAATACGCGATACTCTGGAATGTATGCTTGCCGATTACACCGGGGCATGGACCGGAACCGGGCTTTGGAGTTACTCTAATACATTTGGATTTAAAAAAAATATTCGGTTTCCCAAACCGGGAACATATGTTTTTACAATTCAACAGGCTATGCGTTGTACCAATAAACCTTGCGAAATCATTGGAATTGAAAGCGTAGGATTACAAATTATTAAACAATAAAACCTATTTTATACCTATGGGTAAAAAAGATAAATTACGTCGTTTTGCCGAAAACGAAACTTTTTCGCATGTTATTCAACCTCAATTTAGCGAAGTATTTAATGCCGATTATTCTTTGAAAAACAAATGGTCGCAATGCTATTGGAAAAATAATAATCCAATTGTTTTGGAATTAGGATGCGGAAAGGGTGAATATACTGTTCAATTGGCTCAAAAATATCCCGATAAAAATTTTATTGGTATTGATATAAAAGGTGCTCGATTATGGCGAGGTGCTAAAACTGCATTGGAGGACTCAATTACAAATGTTGCTTTTATTCGTAGTAGAATAGAATTTTTATTGTCGTTTTTTGGTGCTAACGAAATCTCCGAAATCTGGATTACTTTTCCCGATCCACAGAAAGAAAAACGACGAACCAAAAAAAGACTAACGTCACCACGTTTCTTAAATATGTATTCTTCTATTCTTAAGCCTCAAGGGATTATACATTTAAAAACAGATAGCATTGAATTATATGAGTATACAACTTCATTATTGCAATATAATTCGCAAACAATTCGTGTAGCTACTCCTCATTTGTACGAATCGGAAATTGCCGATGATATTCTATCTATAAAAACATTTTACGAGCAAGGATATTTAGCTCAAGGTAAACCTATAACCTATATTCAGTTTCAAGTGCAAGGATCTATACGTGAAATGCCGGACGATGAGTTACCTACATAATTGGAGCAGATTTTTTTAGCTATAATTGAAATACACCCTTAATTTTTCACTCATCTGCCTACGTTCTAATTTTGAATTTTAAAACTAATTCTTGTATATTTGCATACCAAACGCAACATATACCATGACAGAATTATTTTTACACCACGTGTGGCAATACCGTGTATTTGATTATACTTGTATGAAAACCACTGATGGGCAGACTATAGAAGTTCAATCATTTGGAACATATAATACAAATGAAGGTCCAGATTTTTTGCATGCTAAAATACGAATAGGAGATACCTTATGGGTTGGCGATGTCGAGATTCATGTGTATGCAAGTGATTGGAACAAACATAAGCATTTTCAACAGAAGGAATATAATTCTGTTATTTTGCATGTAGTAGCCTATTACGATAAAGATGTGTGTTCGCAAAAGCAAAGTGTAATTCCAACATTTGTTTTGCCTATTACTCCCCAGATGCTTCGTTCGTACGAATTAATTTCGGCTTGCGGAATAGCAAAAGCTTGTTCTGCTATTTTCCCAACAATCAACACCTTACAGTCGCAAATGTGGTTCGATAGATTAGTAATAGAACGATTCGAAACAAAAGCAGATAAAGTTTTGTGTGATTACGAACAGTGTAATGCGTCGTGGGAAATTACTTGTTACAAAACTATTGCTCGTGCTTTAGGTAACCCGCTTAATTCACAACCGTTCGAGATGCTTGCCGATTCATTGGATTTGAAAATTATATCAAAACATGCACATTCTATTTTTGAATTAGAAGCCTTATTATTTGGACAGGCTGGTTTTTTAAATAGTAAACAAAATTGTGAGTATACCTCGCAGTTACAAAATGAATATGATTTTTTACGAAAAAAATATACTTTAACTTCATTATCGGAACATATTTGGAAGTTCTCAAAAATGCGTCCTTTTGGATTTCCTACTATTCGAATAGCTCAATTGTGCCAACTTATTCATAGTTCTCGTTCGTTAACTTCGCATATACTCGAATGCGACTCGTTAGAGAGACTTGTTCGATTGTTTTCGTTTGACTTACACAATTTTTGGGATACCCACTATACCCTTCGTGATACATCTCCTCCCATACAAAAACATATAGGAATTCACACTGTGTATACTATTATTATAAATGCAATTATACCTTTTTTATTTGCCTATGGTTCTCGTATGTGCATGCAAGAATATAAAGAACGAGCATTGTTTTTTTTAGAGCATATTCCATCAGAACATAATACTATAATTCAAGAGTGGGATGGGCTTGGAATACAATCGCGTAGTGCTTATCGCAGTCAAGCTTTAATTCAATTACATAATGAATATTGTAAACAAAAACGTTGCTTACAATGTGTATTTGGACATGTATATTTTACTCATATTTTAAAAAAAAGTGAAACAATGTGTAAGATACTATAATTAGTGCGTCTAAAACGCTAAACTTAATATAATAATTTAAAAAACTAAAACAATGGTAGAACATTTAACAGTTCAAAGCTTTAAAGATAAAGTGTTTGACTACGAGAACAACAAAGAATGGAGTTATGTGGGAAATCAACCTGCAATAATTGACTTTTATGCCGATTGGTGTGGTCCATGTAAAATGGTAGCTCCTATAATCGAGGAATTAGCAAAAGAATACGAAGGTAAAGTTACGTTTTATAAAATAAATACCGAACAAGAGCAAGAATTGTCGGCTGTTTTTGGTATACGCAGTATACCTTCGCTATTGTTTATTCCAACAAGCGGACAACCTCAAATGGCGCAAGGTGCATTACCTAAAAATTCGTTTAAAGATGCAATAAAAGACGTATTTGGGGTTCAATAAAAATAGTTTTTTAGTATTTTTTAAATACATGAAACAAAATTTTAATCGGGGGTAATCCAAATACAATGATTTTGGAGGTTCATTTGCACCTCTAAAATGTTTTATTTGGGTTTAAAATTCTTTGTTATATTTGTGGTAACACACAAGTATAACAAAGATTTTAACGTACTCTATGTGTGAAATTGATAATTTGCATACATTTGTGTTTTAACATGTAGAAATACAAAAATATATGAAACACAAATTATTTCTATTTTTTGCTGCCGCTTTTATTCACATTTCATTACAGGCACAACTCACCTTAGAAGATATTTGGAAAACTTATACGTATTATCCTTTCGGTTTTTCAAATACTATACATGATGCTCAAGGTACTGGATTTTATATACTCGAATCAAATTCTGTGTTGCATGTGCCATATACAGCCGACAAAGCTCAATCTATTGTGAATTTTTCAGATAAAACTGATCAACAAATTCAATCAATTGTATTTTCTTCTGATAATAAAACTATATTAGCAGCAGTACAATCTAATTATTTTCGAAGAAATTCGTTTTCTGCAATGTATTTGAAGTATTCGGTTGATGAAGATACTTTGATACCTTTGTTTGTCCCTAATATTCCTATCCAAAAGCCTACTTTTTCGCCCGTTACAAATCAGATTTGTTATTTTTATCAGAATAATTTATATCTCTATGATTCTAAAGATTCTGTTGTCGCTATAACTACCGATGGAAAATCTAACGAAATTATTAATGGAATGCCCGATTGGGTAAGCGAAGAAGAATTCGATATTCAACAAGCATTTTTATGGTCGCCTATAGGCACCCATATTGCTTATTTACAATGGGACGAAAAAGATGTGCCTACCTACACTATACCTAAATATAATAATGTATATCCTGAACAATATACATATAAATATCCTAAAGCAGGAGAAACACCTGCTCGTATGTATGCTAAAATTTATTCTATTACAGACAAGGAAACAATAACAGTTTCATTCCCCAAATCTTATGTGTATATACCCGAATTTTCATGGATAGATAGTAGTCGCATTGCATTTACACTTGTTAATAGATTACAAAACCAAGTTGATATAGCAGTGTATTCATTACAAGACAGTTCCTGTATAATTGTTTATTCGCATGCAAGCAAAACGTTTGTTGATATACCAACATATTTTACTCACATCGAAACACGTAATACATTTATAGTTCGTAACGATAGCGATGGGTTTCTTAATTTGTATGAATACCCTTATAATTCGGGGTTTGCGAAACAATTAACTAAAAATATTGGTGATGTAACAAATGTATATGGTTATTTTTCAAAATCAAATTCTATATTTTATCAAGCTACCAATAATAATCCATTAGAGCGATTTGTATATGAACTTTCGTGTAATACAAAAGAAAGTAGATTGCTTTCGTCGGAACCGGGGACTCACTCTATTGACATAAATTCACAGGGTACCGGGTGGATTCGGGAATATTCAAATAAAAATCCGCAGTTGGTTACGTATATTGAAGGTGTTAATATAGAGAAACCACGTGAGCCTTTTGCTAATTTTTGGATGAAAGAGTTAGCCGAAAACTTTGAATTTTCTGAGGTTGAATATTTTACAATTCCTACAGAAAACAACGAGTATTTAAATGCATCTTTGATAAAACCAAAAAATTTTAAAAAACATAAAACATATCCGGTAATAGTTCAAGTATACGGAGGTCCTGGTATGCAAAAAGTAACAAATGAATGGACGTATGAATATTATTGGAATCAATATTTAGCACAGCATGGATATATTGTAGTAAGTGTAGATTGCAGAGGAACCGATGCTCGTGGTAGTGCTTTTAGAAAACAAACCTATTGTAATTTGGGAGATAAAGAAAGTTTTGATTTTGCTCAAACAGCTCGTTATTTACGTTCTTTGCCATATGTAAGTAAGCAGCACATTGCTATTCAGGGATGGAGTTATGGGGCATATATGGCATTACTTACTGCGGCTAAATTTCCCGATTCGTATAATGCTGTAATAGCTATAGCGCCTGTTACCAATTGGTTGTGGTACGATAATATTTATACCGAACGCTATATGCAAATCCCAACTGCTAACGAAAAAGGATATGCTTCAAGTAGTGTTTTTACATATATTCAACAACTTACTGCACCTGTGTTATTGGCTCATGGTACAGCCGACGATAATGTGCATATGCAACACTCGTATGAACTTATTTCAAAATTAATTGCATATGATAAACAGTTCGATTTGCTTGCTTTTCCTAACAATGAACATAGTCTGTATGGTGAAAATTCTCGTATGTATCTGTATTCTAAATATTTAAATTTTTTAGAAATGCAGTTTAAAACAAAACAATGATGTATGTGTAAAATTCTTATTTTAAATTTGTGATACTATAAAAATTATATATTTTTGCAAACCAATTTGCCCGGATGTTGGAATTGGTAGACAAGCATGGTTGAGGGCCATGTGCTCTTAAGGGTGTGCAGGTTCAAATCCTGTTCCGGGCACTGAAAAAAAGTTTTAGTTGTTAACTAAAGCTTTTTTTTATATCACTTTTTTTGGAAAACTAGAATTATATACCTCCCAAATAAAAGTTTTTTTGTTATTTTGCCATAACAACGAGTACATATAGTATGGAGTTATCAAAGTTATATACCGAATTTTTTAATAGCGAAAAGGCAGGAGGCATTGTGTTAGTCTTGTGTACTGCTATTTCATTGTTTATAGCAAATTCATTTTTAGGTAATTATTATTATTCGTTTTGGCATATTGATATTGCCGGTCATTCTCTTGTTCATTGGATAAACGATGGGTTAATGGCAATTTTTTTTCTTTTAATTGGTCTTGAATTAGAACGAGAAATATATCAAGGAGAATTGTCTAATTTTCGCGAAGCGTTATTGCCTATTTTTAGCGCTATAGGTGGTGTTTTATTGCCTGCACTTCTATTTTTCTCGTTTAATTTTTCAGAACCTACTGTTTCTGGATTTGGTATTCCTATGGCTACCGATATTGCTTTTGCTATTGGTATTTTATCGCTCTTAGGAAAACAAGTTCCGTTATCATTAAAAATTTTTCTTACAGCATTGGCTGTTATCGACGATTTAATAGCAATACTTATTATTGCATTTTTCTATTCAAAAGGGATTGTATGGTCGTATTTAGCAATAGCTATGGTCATATATGCTGCTTTAATTATTTGTAATCGATTACAAGTAACACGGATTTTTCCTTATGTCATTGGAGGTGTAGCTATGTGGTATTGTATGTTGCATTCGGGTATACATGCTACGATTACCGGAGTATTACTTGCATTTGCTATACCGTATGGCAACGGTTGTAAACAATGTCCTTCTACCAAAGTGCAACATATATTACATAAACCGGTAGCTTTTTTAATTTTACCATTGTTTGCTTTAGCCAATACGTCTATTATTATACATGCAAAACTTGGCGATATATTATTAGAACCATATAGTATAGGAATAATTTTAGGATTGGTTTTGGGTAAACCTATAGGGATTTTTATGTTTACCTATATTGCCGTAAAATTAAAAATATCGTCTTTACCCGATGATATTACCTGGAAAATGATTTTGGGTATGGGAATGATTGCTGGAATTGGATTTACTATGTCAATATTTATAACTCTTTTAGCATTTTCTCAAGATTCTATAATTAATAATGCAAAATTTGCTATTCTTATAGCTTCTCTTATCTCAGGTCTCTGTGGGTATTTGTATTTGCGAATGCAAACACAAAATCGAATACCTCAATCGGAATTCGTTTCAACTCATAACGAAGAGCACGATTGTATTTGCGGGCTCAAAAAACAATAGTAATGGTATTTAAATTAATATTATATGAAAGTCATGTATAGAAAAATTTACGTAACAATATTCACAAGTATACTATATGTTGGATTATTTGCTCAAAACACACCATTTGAAGTCTTGCCTTATATAATGAGAGGTATAAATTTGGGTAATACGTTTGAAACCGATAGTATTGAAGGTCATTGGAAAGAAGAGGATCCGGTGGAATGGAAAGATAATGGTCCGGCTCAGGAGTATTATTTTGATGCATATAAACAAGCGGGGTTTACCTGTGTGCGAATTCCTGTAACTTGGCATACCCGAACATTATCAGAAATTCCATATACTATTGATGAAAATTGGTTGTTGCGTGTAGAAGAGGTTGTTGATTGGGCTATAGAACGAAATATGTATGTAATACTAAACGCTCATCACGAAACGTGGTTAAAAGAAAATTATGATAATGCCCTGTATCGCGAACGATTTGATAGTATTTGGAGCCAAATAGCTACACATTTTAAAGATAAATCTGAATTGCTTTTGTTCGAAATTATAAACGAACCATTAGGGATGACTGTATCTGAAGTCGACGATTTGAATGCTCGTATATTACAAATAATGAGAAAAAGTAATCCTACACGAATTGTCTTATTTTCTGGAAATAAATGGGCAAATGTAGATGAATTGCGAGCTGCCGCCATTCCTCAAGATTCCTATATTATGGGGTATTATCATTCATACGAACCATGGAGTTTTGCAGGTGAAGGAAATGGAACATGGGGTACAACAACTGATATTTCTGCTATGATAAGTCGCATAGCAAAGGGGAAAGATTGGGTAAATCAACATAATATTCCGCTTATAATAAGTGAATTTGGTACCGATACATTGTGTGATTATAATTCGCGAATGTTGTTTTATGCATATTATGTAGAAGAGGCATATAAGCAAAATATTGCATGTGCTGTTTGGGATGATGGTGGTACCTTCAATGTGTATCGTCGTAACCAACAAACTTGGCACGATACCAAAGAAATTTTAATATATTATTCGCAATGGTGTCCTACACAGTTGCAACTAACAATGCAAAGCAATGGTGTTGGTGTTGAATGGACTAATAGAATAATTGCCGATAGCATTCATATTGAACGAAGACTTTCAAATACTGAATTTGAAAAAATTGCTCGTGTCAGTGGTTCGGAACATTCGTTTGTAGATTCTAATACAATACCCGAAGATTTTCATTATTACCGAATTAAAGCATATAAAAACGATTCGCTTTATTATTCTTATCCGCAACTAATATTAGTTACTCCCGATGAATCTTTGCGTCAACCATATTTAGGTGAAGCTTTTACTATTCCTTGTACCATTCAAGCCGAACAGTTTGATAATGGAGGATATGGATTAACTTATTTTGATCAAAATTTTATTCAATCGCATTCGAATTATAGGAGCGAAAAAGGTGTAGATATTATTGAAACTTCAAATCAATCATTTGCACTAATAGATAATGAAAAAGGGGAGTGGTTCGAATATTCGGTGTTGGTTCCTGTTACTGCTGAATACGAAATTACTGTGTTTGTGGGTGCTATAAGTAGTGGAAGTTTTTCCTTGTCATGTAATGGAATTACTAAAACAAAATCGTGTACACTCAGTGGTTCGTATTCTGTATTATTGCCTCATATTGTTAGTATGCAATTGCCGGAAGGTAATCAAATATTGCGTTTGAATATTACTAAAACAGGTGATTTTGCAATTGATAGCATAACTATAGTCCCTATATATACTCATATTTCAGATACTTATGCCCCTCAAAATATACAAATTATAGAACAGGCAAACAATGTATTTACCATAGTGAGCAACAATGCTTCTGTTGAATTACAATCTATTTCAGTGTATTCATTGTTGGGGGTGTGTGTTATGCAAAAGCATATAGATAAGTATGACAATTCATTTTCTCTTTCACAATTACCTAAGGGTATGTATATGGTAAATTGTGGTGGAAGTAGTTGTCCTGTTATTGTTCGGTAAATGTAAGGTCAAACACTACTACTTCGGGTTTATTTCCAATTCGCACTGTTGGTCCCCATGTCCCAAAGCCTGAGGATACATATAGGTGCGTAGATTGCTCTTGCTTATATCCCCAACTTAATTCGAACAACGATTGGGTTATGTAATTAAACGGCCATAATTGTCCGTGATGAGTATGACCACTCAAATGTAAATCTACCTTTTGATTCACTGCTTCGCGTAAATTATAAGGCTGATGATTCATTACAATTATCGGGTTTGTATGGTCTACACTTTTAAGTAATGAATCTAAAGGACGTTGGTGTCCACTGTGTAAATCGTTTCGTCCTACTATTTGTATTCCGTTGGGTAATGTAATAATAGTATCGCGAAGTACCGAAATGTTTATACTTGTAAGATATTGTAATGCCTCGTCAATTCCTCCAATATATTCATGATTCCCCGTTATTGCATACATACCCATAGATGGTTGTAATTCTTGTAAATGTTGTCCTAGTTTTTTTCTGAGTACCGGACCTATATCGCCATCAACAATATCACCACATAACAAAACAATTTCGGGGTTTTGTTGTTGAACTATATTCATAAATTTTTTCTCCCAACGTTCGCCTATAATTGCTCCAAAATGTAAGTCGGAAGCCATAAGAATACGTATATTTTTTTTACCTTCAACTTTTTTGTGAATAGTAATAGGTATTTGAACTATTTGTGTGCGAACAGCTTGAATATGCCCATATAAAACAGTTATACATACAACAACACACATGAATGCACCAAGTATAAGTCTGTATTTTTGAGAAAATGTAGGAAGTGACGGAATTATCTTTGAAATAATATAGAGAATATCTATTGCGATTATAGCAAGTAAAAAATATAAGAAAAATGCAAGCCATGTAGTTCCAATCTTATAAATCCATTCACTTAAAAGCGATGAATATGCTCGTTCTAAAAACATTCCGGCAATAAATAAAGAAGCTATAGTTGCAATTCCCCAAAACACATAGTTTCGAATAGGCGAGGTTAATGCTAAATAGTAAACTACACGTGCAAATACATAATAATGTGCAGCAAAATAAATTGTAGTAACTGTTAGTACAAAAAGTAAAATTTTCAAAGCAATTTTTTTTAATGTTTATAATTATGAAATAAGAAGAGTATACGAAACAAAACTTACACATATTGTTTGTAAATTTTATTTTTACTCTTACAAACCGTTTCATTTTTTTCAAATGTAAATATTTTACATAAAATCACATGCAATAATTTTTAAATTCTTCGTGTATCTTTGTCGCATTATAAAAAGTAATGAAAGAATTTTTACAGGATCCGGTTTTTAACATTGTATCGCAGATACTATTTCAACAGCAAACACAAGCGTATGTTATTGGAGGTTTTGTTCGTGATATTTTTCTGCATAGAGACAATAAAGATATTGATATAGTTACCTTAGGAAATGGTATTGACTTGGCAGAACAAACAGCTCATGCTATTTCACCCAAAATTACCGTGTCGGTATTCAAAAATTTTGGCACTGCAATGTTTAAATATCGCGATTGTGAATACGAATTTGTAGGTGCTCGTAAAGAATCGTATTCAGAAGATTCTCGAAAACCGCACGTAGAAGCGGGAACATTGATTGACGATCAAAATCGACGCGATTTTAC
The DNA here is from genome assembly GCA_002069975.1 of Bacteroidetes bacterium ADurb.Bin217. GTDB lineage: Bacteria > Bacteroidota > Bacteroidia > Bacteroidales > UBA1715 > MWCJ01. The sequence goes on from MWCJ01000037.1 coordinate 22,064, forward strand.
TATTAATGCGTTGGCAATTTCGTTACATCCACATACATATGGTGAATTGCTCGATCCATTTAATGGAATTCAAGATATTGCAAATAAAATTATAAAAACACCCTTAAATCCTGATATTACTTTTTCTGACGACCCTTTGCGTATGATGCGTGCTGTGAGATTTGCATCACAATTAGGATTTACAATTGAACAAGAAACGTATAAAGCTTTGCAGCGAAATAAGTCGCGTTTGCAAATAGTTTCAAAAGAACGAATTATTGATGAATTCAATAAAATAATGGCAACAACAAAGCCTTCGGTAGGCATTATTCTTCTCGAAGAAACAGGCTTGCTGTATGAATTTTTCCCGGAATTTACAGCACTTAAAGGTGTAGAGTTTATGAACGGTAGTGGCCACAAAGATAATTTTTATCATACTCTCGAAGTGCTTGATGCTATTAGTGAACAAACAAATAATATATGGTTGCGTTGGGCTGCTCTTCTTCATGATATTGCAAAACCACGTACCAAAAAGTTTGTTGAGGGAATAGGGTGGACATTTCATGGTCATGAATTTATTGGGGCAAAAATGATTCCCGATATTTTCAAAAAACTAAAATTGCCTTTGAACGAAAAGATGAAATATGTGCAAAAATTAGTTTTGCTCCATCTTCGTCCTATTGCATTAATCGATTCGCAAAGTACCGATTCTGCTGTTCGTAGACTTTTGTTTGATGCAGGCAACGATATTGATGATCTTATGACCTTATGTCATGCAGATATTACGTCGAAAAACGAACAAAAAGTAAAAACTTTGCACAAAAATTTTGAAAATGTAATGGTAAAACTCAAAGAAGTAGAAGAAAAAGATGCTTTACGTAATTGGCAGCCTCCTATTTCGGGTGAATTAATAATTGAAACATTTGCTATTAAACCTTCGCCTCAAGTTGGAATTATAAAAGACGCTATACGCGAAGCTATACTCGACGGAATAATTGAAAATTCATATGAATCGGCATATGCGTTTATGCTTGAACAAGGTAAATTATTGGGCTTGAAGGCTAATATAAAATAAAAGTTGTGTTTTTTTTATATAATTTGCATGTATTAAAGAAAACTCGATATAATTAGCTGATTTTTTTTATTGAAATATCTTCAAAATGCAAACGTGTTCTAAAACATCATTCCTTTTTTCCATTGTTCAGCTATAGCATTACCCTGTAATATTGTAACTAGTGTAAATCCTAAAATTGCAGCGGCTCCCGGTCCGTTAGCTGTAATTATATTCCCGTCTATTACACATTGTTGGTTAGTTATTTTAGCACCTATGAGTGTTGATTCATGTCCGGGATAGCAAGTTGCTTGCTTATTTTGTAAAAGACCTAATCCGCCTAATACAAGAGGAGCTGCACAAATTGCAGCTACATATTTCCCGGTTTCAACTTGTTTTTTTACAACAGTTTTCACTCCATTATGTTCGTTTAAATGCAATGAACCCGGCATTCCTCCCGGTAAAAAAATTACATCTGAATTAAATGAATTCATATCGTTAAAATGAGCATCGGCTATTAAACGAATTCCATGTGCACCGGTAACTGTTAATGAATCAGTTATAGAAACAATTGTTACATCACATTCTGCCCGTCGTAAAATATCTATAGGGGTAATTGCTTCAATTTCTTCAAATCCTTCTGCTAAAAATACAATAACTTTTTTGCTCATAATGAATCATTTTTAATAAGTTTTCTCAAAAATACATTTTTTTATTTTGTAAGCAAAACAAATTATACTTGGTCAAACTATAATTTTATGTATTTTTGTATTTAATACACTAAATTTTTGAAATTATTAATTCAACCATGATATCACAAGAACAATTTAATTTTGATAAAGAACGAAACTTTAAAGAAATATTTTCTGATGCATGGCTTTTTATTCAGCAATTCGGTAAGGAATATGTATTCTTAGTATTCATATATGCAGCTCCTTTATTTGCTTTGTCGGCATATTTTGCATCGCAAGCTAATATTGAAATTCATGCTTCACAACAACTTTTTTATAGTTCGTATTTATGGTATTCACTTCTTGTAGATTTTTTTGCCGACGTAATTGTAAATGGAGTAACATTTTCTGCATTAATAATGTTTATTCAAACAGGTAAAATTGTGCGTGAAGATGTAATGACATATTTTAATCAAAATTTCTTGTTTATATTAGGTGTAACTATTGTTGCTAATGTTATAATTTCATTGGGGTTCATATTATTTATTGTTCCGGGTATTATAAGTTTAGTGCCTATGTCTCTATTTGTATTTGATAGATTTTTACATAAACAATCCTTTGAAATTAGTTTTTTGCGTTCATTTGAATTAACTCGCAGTAATATAGCTTTGTCATATGGTGTTATATTTTTAATGTATGCAGTAATTTTTATTGTAAAATTTGTTTTCGAACAAAATATGTCTGTTACATCGCAGCAATATATTATAGTAAATACAGTATTTCAAACAGCATTTCAAATACTGTTTTCTTGTTCGTCAATTATTATTGTTTTGCTGTATTACTCTCTATTTTCAAAACTTAAAAAACGATCAATGTGATTCTTATAAATAAAACCATTTCTTTTTCTGAATCTATTCAAAACGATGGAATTGTATGGATAAAAGACACGTATATACCACTTATGAGTGCATGTAATTTAGTTCAACGTGTAGTATTGTTTAAAATTGAAACTCAACAAGAAGCCGATGACTGTTTTGCATTGCAAATATTATTTACCAACAACGACAATTACCAATTGTTTGTAGAAAAATATCAAGATGATTTTGATACGGTATTATTATTAAAATTTAAAAATTCGATTGGTGTATATAAAACAGTATTAACTCAATTGTAGTATGATAGTATTGGCTGACAGTGGTTCTACAAAAACTGATTGGTGTGTAATACACGATTCAAAAACGTATATGTTTCATTCAAAAGGATTAAATCCTTTTTTTGTTGAGAGTAATGAAATCTATTCGGAAATTCAACGCACGTATACTGTAACTGCAGCCCCTCATGAAATTACAAAAGTGTTTTTTTATGGTGCAGGGTGTAAAGCATACGAATCGCAACTAATTGTAAAACGTGCATTGCAGGATTTTTTTCCGAATGCAACATGCTGTGTAGATTCCGATTTGGTTGGTGCAGCAATAGCACTTCATGGAAATAACCCCGGTCTTGTTGCTATAGTAGGTACCGGAATGAGCATTGCATATTGGAATGGCACAGATATTCAAGAAATGCTGCCTTCATTAGGATTTATATTAGGTGACGAGGGCAGTGGTGCATATATCGGAAAATGTTTTATTCAGGCTTTATTTCAAAATAAATTACCAATTCATATTATCGAAGAATGGAATCATACATTCGCATGTACGTTACCTCAAGTTCTTGAACATGTGTATAAAAAGCCATTTCCAAATCGTTATTTAGCGTCGTTTGTGCCTTTTGTTTACAAACATAGACACGATAAAGCAATTCAAGAAATGTTGCAAATTATTTTTAATCAATTTGCAAGTCAAGTTTCTGAAATTGCAACAAAATACAATTGTAATTCAATTTCTTGTGTAGGTTCGGTTGCATATTTCTTCAAAGATTTTGTATATTTGGCTTTGCAAAAAAAATCTGTAGAATTACAAGAAACCGATTCGTCACCAATTCAAAAATTAATACAATATTATATAAATAATTAATAGGCATTGAATACTAAATCGTTAGATAGTAAATTTAAAGAATTAGAGCAAGAAAATATTGTTCTAAAGCAAACTATTGCCGCATATGAAAAACAGTTATCTGAAAAATGCAATAACGATGAATTTTTAAAAGTTGAAAGTGTTAATCGCGATTTGGAATTAGCGAAGCAAGAACTCGAACAGTACAAAAGTCATCTTGAAGAAGTTATAAAGGAGCGTACCGTTGAGTTAAAAAATAGTGAATTGCGTTTCTTAACATTAAGCGATAGCTTAAGTGGAGGTGCTATTTTTGAAATTACCTTAACCAAAGAAGATGTTCCTTGGATTGGTTATATGAGCAAAACAACAGGTTCACTTTTAGAATTTGATTTAAATTTAATGCGCGATAATTTGCAGTTGTTTTATAATAGAATTTATCCCGATGATGTAGATTTATTTAATGAAGCCTTTTATCTAAGTAAACAATCAAAATCCGAGTTTAATGTCGAAATTCGATTTATTACACCTACAAACAAATTGAAATGGCTGCATTTTAAAGCAAATGCAATTGAACAAACCAATAATTATACAGTTTGGGTAGGTATTATTATAGATACTACAGAAAAAAATATTTTTCAGCAAGAAATTCAAGAACGTGAAGCTATATTAAATGCGATAATTGAGAATATTCCATTCGATTTTTGGGCTCGTGATGCCGAATTACGATGCTTTTTACAAAATAGTGCCTCTAAACGTATGTGGGGTAATATGTTGGGGCAGTTGCCGGGCGAAATGACAATTTCACAATCAGACTCATTATACATGCAGCAACTATTGCAACGAGTTACGCAAGGTGAAATTATAAACGAAGAATTACAAATGGCCGATATATCGGGTACAGTGTATGATTTTCAGACTCTTATAGCTCCAATACTTTTACATGGTAAATTGCAGGGGGTTCTTGGTTTAAATATAGATATAACTGACAGAAAACAAGTAGAAAAAGCGTTAATTCAAAACGAAGAGAAATTTCGTAATATCTTTGATAGTAGTACCGATGCTATTGTAATACATACTATAGAAGGTACTATTATAGAGATGAATAAAGAATTTCAAAAATTAATTCAATTAACAGTTCGTAATGTTGTGCTCGATTTACATTCGTTAATTCCTCATGATGATGTAGAATTATTTCAAAAAAATATTATTATTAATTGTAATAATGTGGAAAGTGTATTGTTTGATACCGAATTAGAATTGAAAACCGGTCAAAAAATACCAATCGAAATCAAATCAAAAGAAATTGACTATTTAGGGAGTAAGGCAATTTTATCTTTAATTCAAAATACAACATATCGTAAAAAATTTGAGAGACAATTGGTAACAGCTATTGTTGAGACAGAAGAACGTGAGCGAGCTCGGTTTGCTTCAGATTTGCACGACGATTTAGGTCCAATTCTTTCAAGTATGAAAATGCTTACCGGATTGCTTGTAGATACTAAAGATTTTGACACTATTAATAATATTTCAAACCAATTATTTGAATTAGTTTCAGAATCTATTCGAAGTGTTCGTGAAACTTCTAACTCAATTAGTCCTCATATATTAAAAAATTATGGTATTATTGCAGCTACAAGAAATATAATTCAGAGTTTTCAACATAAGATAGATATTTCGATTCAAACTAATTGTGAATCAAAACGTTTTGAGTCAACTACTGAGGTTATATATTATAGAATAATGAGAGAATTATTACACAATACCGTAAAACATGCGCAAGCATCTAAGGTGGATATTGTGTTGCAAATGAAAAAAAATATATTACGATTAGAATATAAAGATAACGGAATAGGCTTTAATGTAGAAGAGAAATTACAAGAAAATTCAACCGGTTTAGGTTTGTATAATATTATTAGCCGAATAAAATCATTAGAGGCTAAGTATTCTCTAAATTCCAAACCCAATAAAGGAGTTCATTTTATATTAGAAACTAAAATACCTAACTAAAAATAGAAAATTATGGAAAAGATTAAAGTGTTTATTGCTGATGATCATCAGTTATTTAGAGATGGGTTGAAATATATTTTTTCTCAATCCAAAGATTTTACTGTTTGTGGCGAAGCTTCTAACGGTAAAGAATTAGTAGATACTATAGATGGTGCAAATCCTGATATAATATTACTTGATATAAATATGCCAGTAATGGATGGTCTTGCTGCAGCTCGAGAAGTTTTAAAAAAGAATCCTAAACAACATATTTTGGTTCTTTCTATGTACGATAGCGAAGAATATTATAACGCTTTTATCGATATGGGAGTTAAAGGATTTTTGTTAAAAGATTCTTCAAATCAAGAACTTATTACTGCAATTCAAAAAATATTAAAAGGTGATTCTTATTTTTCGCAACAATTATTAATGAAAATAATTAAAAATAAAGATGAAGCTGAATATGTTCATCTTACTGCTCGCGAAAAAGAAGTTTTACAACTTATTTGTAAAGGGGCTTCAAATTTCGAAATTTCTGAAAAATTGTTTATTAGTCAAAGAACAGTTGAACGACATAGAGCTAATTTATTGGAAAAAACAAAATCATCAAATTCAATAAAATTAGTATTGTTTGCTATTAAAAACAATATTGTAACTTGTCAAGTTTCACAAGGTTGTTTATGATAACTTGTATTAATTATTTTCAAAGATAAAACTTTATTTTTAAATTCA
>MWCJ01000038.1 GCA_002069975.1 Bacteroidetes bacterium ADurb.Bin217
AAAAAACAAAGTGTCATATTTTTTTAATACTTTGCTTATTCAGTATTAATAAGACTTTTCGGATAATACTCGAAATTTATTTCGGACAACAGTGATTTGAAATATAAAATGAGATATTTTTGATTCAAAATTATTGAGAATAATGAATTATTTGATAGAATTTTGAATAGAAAAGATCCATTTTTGGTACAAATACTCTTATTAGAAAATTTTTAAACAACCTCTTACTATTTACACCTTTTCTATTCCCAACAATCCTTTACTTACATAGTATCGAAACCGTATAAGCATAGCACTTTGTTGTGGTTTACCTTGAATGAGTAATACCAAAGCCAAAATGGTAGTTCCTGCCCATTTTATAGTTTCTCTGCCTAAGCTTGCTATATACATGGTTTTGTTCGATTTGCTACGGTAATATTCGCTTTGTCCTACCCCAATAGCTTGCTTAAAAATAAACTCTTTACTTGTTCTTTGCGACGGAATTATATGGTATACCCAAATATGTGGCACGTACCATACTTGAAATTGTTTTTGACGAATTCGGTAAAATATATCTTTTTCTTCGCCACCCATCATATTTTTCCCGGTTCGTCCCAATTGGGTGTTAAATACGCCACATTCGTCGAAAACGTGTTTTCTAAATGCCATATTAGCACCTACCGGATAATGTTTGCCGGAGAATCGTTTCGCTGTTTCGCCCATATCGAGAATAGAAAACAGCGGAGTTAATGCTTCAGGCATCCATGTAGGGCACGATGTTTCGTACTTAGGAAAAATTCTTCCACCAATAGCCGCACATTGAGGATGAGATTCGAACCATGCAATAGTATTCGATACATAATCACGACAGGCTACCGCATCATCGTCTAAAAATGCTATAATTTCACCGTTAGCCAATGCTATACCTCTGTTTCGCGCATACGAAAGTCCTTGCATAGTTTCTTTGTAATAATGAGCCTGCAATTCGCCTTTTTGTTGTAAAAACTGCATGCACAATAGAGGAGTGGTGTCGGTAGAGTTATTGTCGATTATGAGTACCTCATAGTCGCCGTAATTACATGACTGGTCTTTAAGACTCATCAGGGCATCGAGTATATAAGATTCTCTGTTATATGTAGATACAATAATGGAAAGTTTCATATTTTTTTGTTTTTATTACGCAATATCAATTACATAATTTGGTTTCAAATGTACAGCAATTTGTTTAATTTATGGCTATAGTTCAACATGACTATACTTTTTTTTGAGAGGTTGTTTAATAATTTTCTCATATGAGTAATTGTACAATAAATGAAACCGTATGTTAAAAAATACATATTGAAACTACTACTAAAAAATATATCGGCTTTTAAAAAAAATATTTTCAAATAAAAAACAACTTAGTATATTTGCCTATAATCAGTTTCTTAAAAAACGTATAGTAATCATTACAATGAAATAAGGTAATAACAATAATCTTTTCAATTTAGAGTTATGCCTTTTTGATTTCCACTAAAAAAACCATTTTTAATTTTCACAACATATGAAATATTTGTTCACAATCATACTATTCGTATTGATTCAAACATCATTGTTTTCACAATTTTTAAAAAAAGATGATGTATTTGTAAAATATTCAATTGACACCTACATAGGTTTCTATTTTTCAGAAGAAGTACTTGATTTACAAACAAAAGAAAAAGTTTATTTGCATGGAGGCATGTTAAAACCTAATATATCGTATTATTTTTATAAAAATTTGGGGGTAGGATTATTATACAGTTATCAATATAATTATATTAGTTTTTATAGTGATTCTAAAGATTTTATAGAGTTCGGAGGGTTTCTTAAATATGTATTACCCTATACTATACCAAAACCATTTTTAAACAGATTTCATGTATATATTGAACCCGGATTTTATAAAACAAATTACCTTGTTATGGATAATGATATTGATACAATTACGTATAAAAACTATACGTTGAAAATAAATTATAAAACAAGTGATACATGTAAATATTCAAAAATTTCTGTTCCAATTGGCTTACAATATAAAATAAATAAAAACATATATCTAAAGTTAAATTATACATATTCGCATTTTATCAAAGGGAAAACTAATAATTGGTTTGCTATTGGTTTTGGATATAAATTTTTAGATATAAAATGAAAATTTTAAAATTCATTGTATACGTTGTTTTTTTTCAATCATCATTACTTTGTTTTGGTCAAAACAAGTATTTTGGTTCTTCCGGTATTATCGGTACGTCGGTTACCTATATCCACAATTACGAAAAAATTATTGAACATACGTCTGAAACTACTTGGAATGTAAACATTGCACTAAATGTTGGAGAAAAAATGTATGCAGGAATGCAATTGCTTACTATGTATACAAAAGGTAGTAATAGACCATCAGCAAATTATACTATATATGGAGTGTTTGGTCAATATAATTTTCTCAATATCACACGACGACGATTATATGCTGAGGGTTCTATAAATAGAGGGAATTTTTATATCAACAAAGACCATTCATTCTCATATAAATACGATACGTGGTATGTGGGAACGGGGATATGTTATGATCATCCCATTAAAAAAATATCACCAAACTTATTTGTAGAATTATCGGGATATGTGTATGTTCCTTTACCTATAAACCAAGATATATATTATACACAATATATTATAGGCTTAAATTATCGACTAAATTCTAAGAATAGCCTTGTAAAATAGAGGTTGATAATTTAACATTATCTGATTTTGCAAAGCGTGTAATAATTTTCGCAATTCCCTGACATGTAATTTTAAAAATTTCTGTATTTTCGCATAAACAACACATATTAATATGTCTGATTATAATCCCGGTATATATTTTTTGCAAGTAGATAATGGTACATTATTTAAAATCATAAAACAATGAAAGAAATAGTATTTTTATTTGTGTTAGTAATTTGTATAGGTTGTGATGAACATCAAATTTGTACTGATAATATTTCACCATATAATAAAAAATTAAAGTATAATGAAGGAGCAATTTTGACATTTGCAGATAGTTTGAATAACTTAAAATATGATACAGTTTTGCAAGTGCATATACAAACGCCTGACTATGAAAGATATAAAGCTGCCGAGGAGGATGGTTATGGTACTGAATATGATGAGCGAAGTTGTGACGCTACGAGTTTTGTTAAATTTTCAAATTTATTCTATATATATATATATAAACATTCTATTCCAGAAATAAAAGGATTATTAGGGTATATCTATCCGGGTGGATATGGATATTGGAATCCTCAAGATTTTACATATGAATATACATATGATACAATACAATACCAATATAATAATAAAACATACGTAGCTTTAAAATACACGTATTCTAATGACACAGTGCATTCAGAGATTTGGAATTTGCAAACAGAATTAACCAAACAAAATAATTACATATACCACGATTATACCTTTATATACGAAGACGATATTAAACTTGTGGAATACACCACCCGTGATAAAACGGGAGCAAAAAAAACGTGGAAGTTGAGAGAGTAATCGCAATGGTTATGTGAAATAATTTCAAAAATTTCTGTTGCACAGTGCAAAATTAACTTAAAACTAAGAACTCAAAACTCAAAACTTTCTTTGTCCACAGATTCACTCAGATTTTCTCTGTTTTTTAGATTCAAACTGATTTATATTTGTACCTAATTAACCATTAATATTTTATAATTACCCATTATATCACCCCTTGGGGGTTATTAGTTTCTTATTTTTAATTACATGAGCATTTCGAACCCATATACCCTTAACCCTTTATACCTTTAACCCTGTAACAATTAATCATTAACCATTAATATTTCATATCTCATCATTGTTTTTTTATTTCACACTCGAACCTATATGTCTTCTGTGGTTCTGCTATGCGAAGTCCTAAGCCGTTGTTGAATGCATTGGGAGCACAGGTCATGGGTTCTATAGCTATAGATGTGCCATGGGGTGGTGTGTATATCTGTACATACGGAAAATCTGTTGCATGATACCGAATTGCGATAGAATTAGAGGTTTCTGTGTCTACCAATCGTATGCATACTGCTTTGTTTTGTTCTATCGCAAAACAGGTGTCGAGTTTTGTGTTAGTGAGTGTTTTTAATTGTGTAAAAGTTTCATAAGGTTGCGAGTTTCCCGTTGGAATCATTGCTGAATCAACTTCTAATAGTTCGGTAGTAGGCACTTGGAGTGCCGTATGTACAAGCGTATCGGATACTTTGAAATAATGGTGCCAGCCAAAGCCAAATGGAAATGCTCTTGTCCCGATATTGGTACATTCTGTATGTATGGTTAGTCCGTGTGCAGATAATGTATATGTTACAGAAATTGCAAATGGAAATGGGAACCCCGCTATGTCTCCCGTGTATGAATATGCAAGCTGCAATGCTGCATGGTTTTGGTCTTCATGGGTGCGGTGGATTGTAAATTCTTTGTCATATATCAATCCGTGTATTGCGTTTTGTTCTGCAGCAAAATTTATAGGAAGTGTGTATGTTTTGTTTTCAAACGTATATGTGCCTTGGCGTATTCGGTTGGGAAAGGGAAATAATATATTGCTCTTGAACGATGAGCTATTGTTTACAATAAAATCTGCTTGATTTGTAAAGCCGTCAATTACATTGAATAATCCTTGCGGCATCTGTAATACAAGAGCATTGAGTATGCCTCCGCACGCAGGAAATATTTCGGCATATTCCTGTGTATTGGTATTGTGTAACCGATACACCGGGCTGTGGTTGGTATGTATGTGTTCTATTGAAAACATAAGGTAAAAAAACACGGAGCTCCTCGCAGAACCCCGTGATGGTAAATAAACTATGATATTATTTTACTATTTTTCCTGAAACTATTCCTTTTTTCGTTGCCACTTGCACTATATAGGTGCCAGCAGCCAAACCATTGCTCGAAATTGTAGCTTGAGTGCCTTCTATTGATACCGGTACTTGAATAGTAGTACCCGCTGCCGAAACAATTGTAATAGCACTAATTGCGCTTTGTGTTTGTATATCAATACTTTGTGCTTGAGGAATTATTGAAAGACCAGAATTTTCTATAAGAGAAATGTCTGTTGCATTAGTTATGGTAATGTCAACTTTTTTGTCGCTCAGGTATGCCCAACCTGTGGTAAATATAGAAACGCCTAATTTATATACTTCACCTGCTGCTAATTCGTTGCTGGTAGCCAATCCTGCCGGAATGGAAATAGAAGCTGTTTTTTGCACCGGTGTTGTAGTAGTTGCAGGCTCGTCGCTAAAGTATTGTGCTACTTCGGTGCCACCTACTTCGGCATTTCTTAAAAAATCACCACCTGTTGTATACACTGCCAATCCTGCTTTTACATTTCGGGTTTCGGTTAAGGTATATGCAAAGTCAAATGTAAGCGTGCCTCCTTTTGCTATACTTGCTGCCGGAGTAGTTACAAAGTCAATATTATCAATAACAGTTGTTGATGGTAAAATTTCAATAGTATTGTCTTGGGTATTGTTGTTATATCCAAACTCGGTACCTCCGGTAACTGCTATAAGTTTAAATTGGAAAGAGTAATCGCGATTTGTTAACGATGCCGTAGGTGTAGTAGCAGCAGGTATAGTAAATGAAATTGATACCGGCACATCGGTTCCCGGAGCTTTATTGTCGGCAGTAGTAGCTGCTTGCCATGTTGTGTAGTCGCAGTTTACCGAACTTTCTTGTGTTCTGAATAATTCTGCCGATACATTTACTTGTACATCAGATGTGTACGTAAGTTGAATGGTTATAGTTTCTCCGGCTGTTGCTTGGTCGGGAAGAGAAACTATTGCAATAGAGCCTGTTTGTGCAAATCCTATACTTGCTATACATGCTGCAATTAGGGTACTGATTTTTTTTCTCATATTCATTCTAGTTTTAAGGTTATTATTTAGTATATTATTTATTTTCTGCTTGTTTTACTAGTGATATTACCGATTTGTATGCTCGTTTTGGTTTATAATTTCTGTTGAACAACAATGGGTAATTTGTTCTGCCGCGTATAGGCCAATCGTTGAGCCACGACACGCCGTCGTGAACACCCCAAAACGACACACGATCTATGTTCGCATGATATTTAACAAATATTTTGAAAATATCTTCATAGCGTTTTGCTAATAGGATATCAACTGAATCGGGTAAAAAATTGGGGTGCGGGTTCATTTTTTCAGAATTTTCGAATTTTTGATTCACATCGGCACCTACCAAATCCCACGGGTTGGGTAATACTGTTATGTCTAATTCGGTTATCATTACGGTAATACCCAATGCCGCAAAGTCTGTAATTGCTTGTTCTATGTCTTGTAAACTTGGCCAGTTGAGGTTCCAATGTCCTTGCATACCAACGCCGTGAATAGGAATACCTTGTGCTTGCAATTCTTTGATTATGCGTATGGCACCTTGTCGTTTTGCGGGTACTACCATATTGTAATCGTTGTAATACAATTTGCAATCGGGGTCGGCTTCATGTGCAAATTTGAAAGCTTTTGCTATATAACTTGAACCTAATACTTTATAAAATACCGATTCGCGCATGCTGCCATCTTCGTTCAGTGCTTCGTTTACTACGTCCCATGCATGAATTTTCCCTTTATATCTGCCCATTACCTGAAATATATGCTCTTTCATTACTTGCTCCAATTGCACAGGGTCGGTAATAGCGTGCACCCATTGTGGCAACTGACTGTGCCATACTAATGTGTGTCCTATCATATACATGCTGTCTTTTTGTCCCAGTTTTACAAATGCATCGGGCAATGCAAAGTTGTATTGATTTGGCGATGGATGAATTAATTCCCATTTCATTACATTTTCCGGTGTTATAGCATTAAAATGTTTGCGAACTAACAACATGCCGTCGTAATCACCCTCTTCGATATGCGATGAGTTTAATGCTGTTCCTATTTTAAAATATGGGGCGTATGCCTGCTTGAGCGAATTTGTTTGTTTTTGTGAAAAACTTTGTAACCCAATGGTTATAAGCATTGTGAGACTGTAAATTATTTTTTTCATATACTAAGTGTAAAAAATACAATAAAACCTTTGTTTGCAAATATAAATTTTTATAGTTTTACATTTCAATAATTCGTGAATTTTTTTGCAAATACTTTTAATAGAAAAATTTAAATAATCTAAAAATTAAAAAAAATTACCATGGTTAGACACTTTCGATTATTGCTTGGAATAACGTGCATGTTGTTACATATACAAATATATGCACAAAATCTGCTAGATAATGGTGATTTCGAAAAAGATTATGACCATTGGAGTCGATTGACCGGCAATAACGGGTCTATGTCGTTTTATTCGCTCGATTTAAGTAATGTGCACAATGGAGCACAATCTATGCGAGTTTCTACCAAAGCAACAGGACAAAAAGCTTGGGATAACCAGTTGATTCATAAAGGATTTTATCCAACAAAAGGCGACGAATATACATTGTCGTTTTATGCAAAATCTCGCGAAGGTGCAGTTGAAATGAAGGCAGTATTGCAAAACACAACATATAACGAACAAACATATACTATTGGTACCGAATGGACAAAATATACGTGGGAATTTAAGGCAGCCGAGGAATTTTTGCAATTGAAATTTTTCTTTACTGCTCTTGGAACTATATTTTTAGATGATATTACAATTATAGGTAAAAATTATGTTCCTGTTGTTATTCGCCCTACCGATACTACCCGAGTATCAATTGCTGTGAAACATCAAACAATTGAAGGATTTGGTTCTGCATTGGCATTTTACGAAGGATGGGTAACCGACCATCCTTCAAAAGAAGAGATGTATCGCTTGGCATTTCAGGATTTAGGACTCGACTGGTTGCGTATTCGTAACGACTATAAATATCAACCCGATTTTGAAAAAGCAGCAAAAGAGTTTGTAGCCAAAGCAAAACAATGGCGTGGCGATTCTATCCGTGTGTTGATGTGCGGATGGACTCCTCCTGCCGAATTGAAAAGTAATAATAACGCGAATAATGGGACATTGAAGAAAACCGAGCAAGGATTTGTGTACGATGCCTATGCGAAATATTGGCGCGATGCACTGCTTGCCTATCATGCCAAAGGTATATATCCCGACTGGTTGAGTATTCAAAACGAACCCGATTGGCTTACCGACCAGTGGGAAACATGTAAATTTGAACCAACAGAATCTGCTCAATATCCGGGATATGACAAGGCGTTTGCCGCAGTAATGAAGCAGTTTGCCGATATCGATAAAAAACCATTGATGTTAGGTAGCGAAATGTTGGGAATTGGCAATAATCAATTTTATTCGTACAATACACCTATTAAAAACAATGCCGATTTGTATGCCTATGCCTATCACTTATACAATGGTGGCGACCCCAATTTTCCCGATAGTTATAATGCAGCATTACAAAATATCAAAAAAGATTTTGGCAATAAACCCAATGTGATGACTGAATACGAACATCGTAAAGGTGAAATGTATAAAACCGCATGGCTTATGAACAATGTGCTTACGCAAGCCAATGCTTCCGCCTATTTTTATTGGGATTTGATATGGCCAAATGGAGGGTTAATTGACATAGATAATCCCTACGACAAAGCCGGTTGGAGAAATGCTAAAGGCTACCAACTTACCCCTCATTATTATGCATACAAGCATTTCACTCGGTTTATTCATGCAGGATATACCAGGGTAGACCATACCTGTTCCAATTCGTTTGTGCGAGCTTCGGCGTATATTTCGCCCGATGGCAAACAGCTTACGGTGGTTATGATAAACCCAACAGAACAAGCAATTACAAGCAGTGTAGATATTGGCGGTGGTGTAGCTAAAAAGACAACGGTATATCAGTCTATTACCAATGATTATTTCAAACAATTACCTACGTCAGCAAGTATTCAATTGCCTGCCAAGTCGGTTACTACTATTGTATATTCGTTTTAATTATATATTATGAAGCACTATTACTTGAAGATTTTTTGCAAACCATATGTTTCGTTTATTCTATTCTTTTGGGGAATAGGAACGTATTCGGCACATGCACAATTGGAATCTTCGCTCGACGAACGTGATTCGGTACTCCAGGTACAAAAACTAAAGTATAGCGGTGTTCGATTTTCGGGCTATACCCGCACATGGTTTTTTCACCGTTATTTACAAGCCGATTATGAATTGGGCGATGTTGGACGACTCACCAATCCGCGGAATATTTCGTTGGGCGATGGCTACGACCAACCTATTTTACATATTCAAATGGAGGCAAGCCCGTTTCCGGCTACTAAATTGTCGTCGGAAATAGCATTTGATAACCGTATATTGCGTGGTGGAGCATTCAACAATACTGTTGATGACAATGGTAGAATGGCTGCTCCGTGGTATTTGTTTAATTTTACATCAGAAACATTTACCAATTTCGGGTCGTTTAAATTTACAGCAGGCGGTGGTGTAAACTGGTTTCGGTTGAGTCCGTTTACTATGGGGTCTGCCAATGACTATAATACCCGCGACGACATGTTCGAACGATTGCCATGGGAAGGGCAAGGTAACGATTTTGACCGATATATGGCATACTATCAACGTGGCGATACTCCTCGCGAACAACGACAAGGAACATCGGCTACACAAGGTATAATTGTAGAGGCTTCGGGTTTGCCGGGTGGTTTGAATGCAAGTTTTCTCGCCGGTAAAGCATCGGGAAGTGGCGGGTTTCAAAGTTACAATACCAAAAAGCCAATGAATATGGTGGGCGGAAAATTGGAGAAAATTATCAGTTCTCATTCGTTGGCGGTAAATTATATGAATCAGTTTGGGTACGAAAAAAATGTTATTACATACACACCAATTATTCAAAATGGCGATACATTGTACGTAGACGATTTGCGTATGAGCCAAATGGGGACAACACTAGAAGCTAAATTGCAACTCACCGAACGAATTAAATTGAACACCGAAATAGGTGCAGGTTCATACTTGAGTTCCGGATACAATGAGGGAATTAAAGAAAACCACAAAGCAGGATTGGCAAACGTAAATACGTACAAACGCACCTGGGAAGAATTGCTGTTTGCAGAAGTAAACATTACCGATTTTCCATTACGGTTTCAGGCTTATCGTGTAGGGGTAAATTATGTGAATTTTGCTTCAACTGTTCAAAATACTTCTATTGAACAATCGAGTGATACCGAAGGGCAAAATCTTGCAAATACTGCATGTTACACCGGATTGTTGCCTACAATTGGACAGATTACCAATAATAAACAAGGAATAACTCTGTTTTTTGCAAAAAAAGTGGGTAATCTTAAAGTAAAAGCTGGCTATGCAAATTCACAAGAATTGGTGAATTTAGCTGGCGATTTACGCAATGGTGGCCCGCGTGCACAAATTCTTGCCAAAAGTCAAGACAGTCTTACGCTGGCATCATACACCAACACCATTACTTTTCAACATACACTCAACAATTTGGCTCGGTCGCGATTTGGTTTTTGGGAACGATATGTAGGTCCGTACAACAGAATTCATAATAATTTCCGTCGTTCGTACGAAATTATATCAATAACCGACACGGTCGTAGATTACAAAAAGTCGTTTGTGAGTTTTGATTTGGAATTGAAATATAAAACCATCGTACTCAATCGTCCTGTAATTTTTGTGAATTACACGCAATTCAGCTCGGTACACGACAAACTTACGTTGTTGCCGCGAGCATATCCGGTTACTATTCTTGCCAGAGAACAATCGTTGCCCGATACAAATACGTTTTTTCAGTTGTTTTACAATGAATTTACGGTGTTCTACAATGTGCAACGACGCATTACCCTTGTTGGCTTGTTTGGTTACGAAGCTGCCCTAGCAAATATGCGTACCGAACTTGCCGATGCCGACGGAAATTTAATAACCGACGCACATGGTCGCATTATATATAGCAGCAAAGGAAAACCAATGCATCAAGTAGATTTTGGCTATGGCATTGGGCTCGATTATAATTTTCATGATAGAGCAAGTTTACATGTTCGTCAGCGATGGTACAACCACAAAGATTACAATTTCACCAAAGATAAATTCGTCGGAAACGAATTTACGGTAGAATTAAAAATGTTTTTTTAGTACGAATACAATAACAATATACACTATATGAGAAAGAAAGTATTATTTGTAAGCATGTTGAGCTTGGTAATGAATGTGTGTGTGCAAGCACAAAACACCTATTTTACCGGGCATGGTCGGTCGTTGTTTACCTACGACGATATCACCGATGAGGTGCAAACCGATAGTAAACAAGCGGCTTCGTCGGGTTACACAATGTACGATTTTGGCGTTCATGCCGAAAACAAAGGCTTGGTGCGTGCAAGTGCCATTATGCGAATTCGCAACGAATTTGGAGGTTTCTATGCCGATGGAGCATCTATGGATATCCGTCAGGTGCAAATTGAAGGTATCATTGCCAATCGGGTAAAATACGAAGTGGGCGATATGTACCTCAGTCAAACTCCCTATACTATATGGAATTTCGACGAAAGTTTTATCAAATACGAAAGTGATATTTTTGGAATTCGCAGAAATATAGTGAATTACGAAAATTATTTCATCGACAACAAATGGCGTATGCAAGGGGTGAATGCCTATACAACCTTGGAATTTATGAAAGGTATCAAATCATTGTATATCCAAGGGTATGGCTCGCGTATATTACCATCGGATTTGTTGGAAACCCCCGATAGATTTTTGTATGGTGGCAAACTGGGAATTGTGCAAAGTAGTGCATTTAAATTGTCGGGAAATGTTGTAGGTATAAGCGATTTTACCGGAACAGTACCTGCAGCAAATGTAGATTTTGAGAATACCGTGTATACCGGAGACTTCAAATATACCTATGATAAAATTGCGGGATATTCGTTTGCATTGCTTGGCGAAGCAGGGTTTTCGGAAACTTCATTACGCGAAGATGTGTCGAGTATCGACAAAACAAAACAGGATTATTTTTATGATGCCGGTTTGCAAATACAAGCTCACAAAAAAGTACAATCAATTTTTACGTTCAAATATCGTGATGTGGGACCGTATTTTACCAGCCCCGCAGCACAAACCCGAAGAATTATTGAAAATTCTACTGAATATGCTCTCGAAGTGTTCCCAAATTTTAGCGATGGCACTTCGTTGCGAAGTATGACATTGCTCGATCGTATGTCGCAAGAAACAGGTTTGTACAACGGAAGCATTTCGCCTCTTTTATTGCCATATCTACCACAATACAATAGTGCCGAACCATATGGAAAAGCTACGCCAAATCGAACAGGCTCTACTGTTGCTTTAGGATTTGCCGATTCTGCTCGTATTGTATCTCTTAATGCAGAAGCAAATATGCTTTCCGAAATTTTTGCCGAAGGTGATACTACAACATCGAAATTACGGTCGTTTACGTGTGTGCAAGGTGGATTAACTTACCAGGCCGGAAAACAGTTTGGCTTACCCAAAGATGTTACCCTGAAATGCGGTGGAAAATTAGAACAAACGCAACGCGATGGTGCTGTTCCTATAGATTTGCAATGTATAACTGCCGATGTAGGAGTATCGGTAGAAACTATTAAAAATTTACATTTGTTGGTAGGATTGAAATATTTGCAAGCTAACGGTAATGAAGCCTTAGTTGTACGTAACAGATTCAACGAAGCTACATCGGGTGTTACCAAATTTACAATCGACAGTCAAGAACAGTTGTTGGGACTTGGATTCAAGTATGCCTTTGCTAATACAGTATTTTTGAGTACCCAATATATTCTCGGAACCTATACCGACAATACGGCAAACAACAAAAATTCATTTGATACTCGTCAGTGGTTTGTTAATTTTAATTATAGTTTCTAATGTATTGTAATAATTTGAAACATAAACAAGGTAAAAATGCTGCTATGATACATTCCAAACATATATATGTGGTTACGTTACTCAGCCTATTGCTGGGAGCATGTGCAACGCAATTTCGCCCCATAAACCTTAATACTTCGTATATGACGAGCATACATGAAGGCGATGTGGTGCAAGGCGAAAAAATTATAGCATCGGGTAAACCGGTGCTTAAACACAATAAAGGTGATTTACTCAAAGACCGCTATTGGTGGG
This sequence comes from Bacteroidetes bacterium ADurb.Bin217, assembly GCA_002069975.1. Classification (GTDB taxonomy): domain Bacteria; phylum Bacteroidota; class Bacteroidia; order Bacteroidales; family UBA1715; genus MWCJ01. The sequence goes on from MWCJ01000038.1 coordinate 13,135, forward strand.
CATTGTCGGGGATACAAATTGTTCCGCAAAAAGAAGGAGTGGCATTTGATTTAACCAATATAGGACCGAAATACACTCCATTTGGTGCCGATTTACCTTTGTTGGATTTCAAACAACAACCGGTAGTCTTAAAAATTACAGCACGTGCCGAATCTTCAGATGGCAGTTTGCCGCTTATAAGTCTTCAGTTCGACGATGCCGAAGGTATGCAAGCAAATGCCAAACGTCCTGAAGCTCGCATAGGTAATACCACAGAATTTATGGATTATTACTTTGATTGCAGCGATATGTGGATGCAAACTTGGCCCGACAAAAAAGAAGTGAATGCTACAATTATCAATAAATGGTTGTTTTTTGTAAACCCCGGAGGTTCGGGCTATACAGGCAAAATTTACATCAAAGCAATACAAGCGTTGCCTATAGATTCATTGCGACCAAATCCTGAATTCAAAATTCCTGTGGGAATAGAAGGTGGTGTGGTAGCAAATTTTAATGCAAAAAATATAAGCGAATGGTGGAACAGTGCAGCCTATAGCTTGGCATGGGAGACCGACAGTTCGCTCAAAGTGGTATGTTCTAAAGCAGGTGCAAACTACGAAGCATTTGGTATGAAATTACCTCAAACTATGAATGCAAAAATGGCATATCGTGTAATTATCAAAGCTCGTTTCGAAGGCGAGGGCTATCCCGAATTGCGTATGGATTTAATAGATTGTAACGGAAGTTTATCGAATGGAAATCCACAATCGAATTGGCTGGAACCTACCAAAAAAGGGGAATTTGTAGAATATTTGTACATATACAAAGACGATGTATTTCAAGCATATCCTACTCGTAGAGAGCTTGATAAGGAGCGTATAACCGATATATTGTTGTTTGTAAATCCCGGCAAAGATGGTTGGTCGGGCACGATATATATTGACGAAATTAAATTTGTGTATACGGGCGAAGTCGGAAGGCAGTCGGATAGATGATGATTGTTAATGGTTAATTAGGTAAAAATATAAATCTGTGTTAATCTGTGATATCTGTGGTGATATAATGGGTAATTATGAGTTATGAATTATAAATTAGGTATAAATATAAATCAGAGAAAACCAGAGAACATCTGTGGAAGAAAAAAAAAATCCCGCAGGGATAATCTGTGAAATCTATGGTGAGAGAATCAGTGGACGAAAAAAATAAAAGAAATGAAAAAATATAGTACATATCTGTATACAATAGCACTCTCGGTAGTGTTGTTTTCGTGTAATCGCGAACAAGAACCAATACCAGAACCCGATCCTACCAAAAATCCCATAGAAATGGTGATAAATGATTTTGATGGGAATGGATTGCTGCCGGGTATATGGTCAAGTACGAACGATGGTGTGGAGATGACCGATTATAGATTGGCAATAAACCCGAAATCAGGATTGAACGATACGGTATTGTATATGTCGGGAACCGATGAAAATAAAAATTGGTGGATAGGTACTTCGCTTGGTGGCGATAGATTAGGGCAATCATTTGGTTTGCCTGCCGATGCATCAAAAATTGTGATACAATTCGAAGTGTATGCTACAACATCTACTTCTAATCTTGAATTGCAATTGCAAGAAGCCGATGGCGATGTGTTTTCTTGGAACCTTGGTGGCGATGGTGGGTATCAACCTACGGCAGGTGAGTGGATTACCTATCAGTCGGCTCCTCTGAGTGAATTTAATTTAGCAGGATTCAACAATGGTGGTCAAGGCGATGGAAAATTTGCTTCCGATTCTTTGGCAAATGTAAGTATAGCTCTTATTTCGGGTAATTCTACCGGAAAAACATCATCGCTGTATATTAATAATGTTGTGTTTATTGTTACCGAAATTAGTCATGTAGCACGACCTACTAATTGTAAAGCTACTGCTATTTCAAAAAATCAAATAGATATCGCATGGTCAGATAATTCGCTAAACGAACTTGGATTTGATATAGAACGAGCTGCTGGTGGCGAAGAGTTTGAATTAATTACTTCTGTTCCAGCCAACACTTCGAGTTACTCCGATATAGATTTGTCTGCTAATACATCATATTCATATAGAGTTAGAGCAAAAACAGAAAATAAAGTATCGGTGTATTCCAATATTGCAAAAGCACTTACTTTACCCAATGCAGTAATAGAAATGTTGATAATAAATTTTGATAAAATTACCGGAAAAATTGTGTCGGGTTGGTCAAAATCAAATGATGGAGCAGAAATGACCGATTGTAAAGTTGTGATAAATCCTCTTGGGACATCTTCCACCGACAGTGTATTGTATATGAAAGGTACAGATAGCGACAGCGATTGGTGGATAGGTACAGCTTTGTTTGGTGACGATAAAAATGGAACAGCATTCGGCTTGCCCCAAGATATTTCAAAAGTTATGATATCGTTTGATATGTTAGCCGGAAACGCAACAGCCAATATTGACATACAATTGCAAGAAAAAGATGGTGATGCATTTACTTGGAACTTTGGTGGAGATGGCGGATATCAGGCGTCGCAAACAGTGTGGACAACGTATACTGTTCCGCTTTCGGCATTTAAACTTGCAAGTTGGGCAAACAAAGGCGATAATGTATTGCATCCTGAATTACTTTCTAATCTTAGTATTGCTCTTATTTCGGGTAATTCACAAGGCAACGAGGCTGTAGTGTATATAAATAATGTAAAGTGTATAATTTCGGAATAATGAATGTAAACACTTTCTAACTATTGAATGAGGCTAATACGATGACTTTTTAGACCTTTTTATACGTTATTTTTAGATTTTTTTTGGCTGTTATAATTTGTTTTATAACAACAGTTAGTTTTTGTCAAACGTCTGATAATAAAGATTTTATTATTAGAAATTTTTCTGTAAATCAAGGTTTGGCTCACAAAACAGTGATTTGCATGCTGCAAGACAAAGACGGTTTTGTGTGGATAGGTACCACCAATGGTTTAAGCCGATTTGATGGGTATTCGTTTAAAAATTTTTTTCACGACAATGCAGATTCTACTTCTTTACATGGTACCGGGGTGTGGGCAATTGCCGAAGGATTAGATGGTAAACTTTGGTTATCTACAGATGCCGGTTTAGAATATTATGACAAAAAACAAGAAAAATTTTTTCTTATACCAATTCCGCAAAGTCAGGATATAAATTTTTCGAAAAACATTAGTGTCGACAAACATGGATATGTATGGGTATATAGTACAAAAACAAAATTTGTTGCTATAAATCCTAAAGATAATTCTATTGCAATTACCGGATTAGATATCCCAAAGGTGTTTTTCGATGGTCAAGATATGGCAATGTATGCATTTACTGTTATCGACGATGTTATATGGATTTCGAGTAGTAAAGGGGTGTTTAAATATTGGTATAAAAGTGGTGAAATATCGTTTATACTTAACTCAGACCTTTCTCATTGTTTTTCGTTACATGTAGTAGATGAAACAACATTATTGTTTACGTTTTTATTCGAAGGTATTTATAAGGTAAATACAAAAACAAATACCGGCACATGGATGTCGAAACAAATAATTCTTAACGACCCGCAACACGAAGCTTCGTTTTATGTGTCAACATATACTAAAGACAGTACATATTGGATAGGAACTACAAAGGGGGTGCTTGTAGTTGATAAAAAACTATCGAAGGTTCAGTTTAAATTTTTAGAGCATGATATTATTTCGTTTATTTTAAGAGATAGAGAAAATAATATTTTAATAGGTACTTATAATAAGGGAATTTTTTTGATAAAAGAGAATAATAAACAATTTAGAACAATATCTAATTCGGAGCATACAACCGATGAGCTTGCTGTAGTAAATAGCGTGCAAGTGTTTTCCAATAAATCATTATTATATACAAATAATGCAGGTTTTTATTATATGCCGGATTATTCAAAATCAGATGTAGTTTCTAAAATTAAGTATGCATCAATGTCATCTATTTTTAATAAAAATTCTGTTTCATGTTTTGCTAATAATGTTGATACATTATTTGAGTTTAATTCACTGACACGTCAAATGATTAAAAAAATAGTGTCGCCGGCAACAAATTGCTCATATGTTGATAATAATGGTATATTGTGGCTTGGAACATGGCATGGCGTGCTGTATGGATATAATTCTAAAAATATATTACAATATACAGTTCGTGTAGATGTGCATAAAGAAAGTTCAATTTATATGATTTTGGGCGATAGCGATGGGTCGCTATGGCTCGCTACGTTTGGTTCGGGACTTATTCATGTTGCTAATCCTACATCAAAAAAACCAAACATTACAAAATATGTGTATACCAAAGGAAAAAATACAATAAGTTCCAATGTAATTCATTGTTTATACAGAAATCCCGGAGATAGTATTATTTGGATTGGTACATGTGGTGGTGGATTGAATGCGTTTAATACAAAAAGCAAACATGTTGACGTATATACAATAGCACATGGGTTGAAATCTAATGTTGTAGAATCAATAATTTCCGATAATAATGGTAATATTTGGTTAGGTTCCAATGTGTTAACAAAATTTGATATTCGAAACAAAACATTTACTCATTATACTGAATCCGACGGAATTAATGGTGTTTTTATAGTAAAAGCAGCCGTAAAATCTCAAGATGGATTTTTGTTTTTTGGTACTTCAAAAGGGATTTTGGTTGTAAACCCTCTATCTATGCAGGTTCCAAAAAAATATGCAATGCCTTATATTACCGATTTTAAAATTCGGGGAGTTTCTGTACAAGTTGGACAAACATTAGATGACAAAAAACTATATACTTCCAGTATTACCTATTCGAAATCCATCGAAATACCCTATGAATTTAATTCATTTTCGTTTGAATTTGCTAGTATTCATATTGGCGAATCAAATAACATTGTGTACGAATATATGTTGCAGGGCTTGGATAAAACATGGATACCTGCCGAAAAAAGTATACGAATTGCATCGTATTCCGCATTGCAGCCCGGTACCTATGTATTTAAAGTTCGTGCAGGAAATGGTAATGGTTTATGGAGTGAGGTACGCGAAGTAACTATAGAAATTGTCCCTCCATTTTGGAAAACATGGTGGTTTCGATTTATTGCTATTATAACTATACTCACAATTGTGTATTCAATTATTTATTATCGATTTAGTATTATTAAAAAACAAAGTTTAGTACTCGATACTAAAGTAAAAGAACGTACCAAAGAATTATTGGTAGCAAATAAAAATTTGTATTCACGTAACGAAAAATTAAAACAAAATCAAATACTTATGGAAATGCGTAATGCCGATTTGAATGAGGCGTTACAAGCAAAAGATGAACTTATCAAAATTTTGGGGCACGATTTTAAAAATCCGCTTACCGGTATTCTTGGATTAGCCGATTTGTTGAAGACAGAAAAAATTCAAGCAAATCAGAAAAAAATTAAACATTATGCCGATATTATATATACAAGTGCTTCAAATTTATTAAATCAAATGCTTACTGTGTTGGATTGGGCTCAAAGTCTCAATACAAATCTTTCGGCTCATCCTATTGATATTGATATTGAAACTTTGGTGGACGATGCGTTAAGTTTGGTCAAAGAAATAGCAGCGCAAAAACAGATAACTATTTCTAAACAATTTGATTTTGAGCATTGTGCCTTTGTCGATCCGCGTATGATTGCTACGGTGTTTCGTAATCTTTTAACAAATGCTATAAAATTTTCAAATGTGGGTAGTACTGTCCTTGTTATTATTCAAGAAATAGATACTAAAATAGATATCATGATAATAGATGCAGGAATTGGAATGGATACCAATCTTGTACAAAATGTATTTACTCCCAATTTTGTTACTTCGCGTCTTGGAACTTCAAATGAAAAAGGGTCGGGTTTTGGTTTGCACATATGTAAAACTTTTGTTGAAAAAAATGCAGGAACAATTACTGTTATGAGTGAAGAGCATAAAGGTACTATTGTTACGGTGTCATTACCCAAATCTGAACAATTAATTGTTAAAACACATGAATATCAAAACGAAGTGTTAGAAACACATGTTGTATCTACAACTAATGATGCGTTTACTGTTCTAATAATTGATGACACATTAGAAATACGTGAAATAATTGATGGATTGTTTGAATCGAATGTGTCGGTAATAAAAGCAGAAGATGGAAGAGAGGGCTTGTATTTAGCTCAACAAATAGTTCCAGATGTTATATTGTGTGATATTATATTACCCGGAATTCAAGGATACGAAATATGTAAATTACTTAAACAAGACGACGTAACCAAACATATTCCAATTATACTTATTTCTTCGCAAATAGGACACGATATAGAAACCAAAAGTTTTGAAGCCGGGGCAAATGATTTTATTCAAAAACCATTTAATAGTTATATAGTTCGTCAAAAAGTTTTAGCTCTTTTAGAGTTGAAAAAACAAATGTACGATAAAATGGCTGTTGAGCATCAGTTGGCAAAAACTCTTTCATTGCCAATGGATTACGATAATAAAATAATATTAAAAGTTCTTGAATTTATTGAACAAAACTTGAATGATACTGAACTCGATACCGAAACTGTTTCGGCTTCAATAGGTGTTAGTAGAACTCAGTTGTGGCGTATATTTAAGAAAACAACCGGAAAAACATTAGGCGATTATATTCGTGATTTACGACTCGAAAAAGCTGCTGATATGCTTAAAACCGGTAAATATCGCATATCAGAAGTCGCTTTTGAAGTTGGTTACTCCGATGCAAAATATTTTACTAAAAATTTCCAGAAAAAATTTGGTCTGTCTCCTACACAATACGCTACCGAGCATCAAAAATAAATCGGTATTATATACGCATTTGTGCCTACCGTTGAAATAGAATATCGTATACACTATAGAATTTTTTCCGGATTTGTCAAAATCATAGTAAAGCAGCTCGTACGTAACAAGTGTTTCTTTATTATGCATAATTTACATGATTTTTTATAATATTACAAAATGTAAGTTACAAAATGTAAGTTATAGAATCGTTGCTCGGAGTATATTGAAAAACTTGTATGTATTCAATCTTTTGCTATAGTCAAGTATTGATATTCAATATAGAAATTCACGATATATACTATTCGTAGATTCAGATCTTTGAGACTTTTTATGCATTGTAACGTTTAATATGCTGCGTTTTGTTACACAAAAAAGTCAGTGAAAATTGGATATTTTGCAATAAATATCTTCATTTTCTTATTTGATGTAAATTCTTTATTGTTAGTAATTTAAGTGAATGTTTTTGCGTATTTTATACTATGAAACAATTTAACCCCCTTACTGAAACAATTTATCAATTCTATGATGTATATGCAAATTATATTTGTATGCTGAAAAAATGTACATGAATAGTATATGCATGTATCTATAGAAATTTGGAAGAATTAATTATAAAAATTAAACTATACAGTATGAAAAAGGTAATTACAGTTGTATTGTTATTATGCATGGTGAGTGTTGTTAGTAATGCTCAATTAGCAAAATGTAAAGGAAAGTATTTAGGAAATATTATAGCGTATAGTGTTCCGAGTAATTATACTTCGTTGTGGAATCAAACTACTTCCGAGAATGGCTCTAAATGGGGATCGTGCGATAGAGGAAATGGGGTATATAATTTTACAAACTCAGATTTAGCATATAATACAGCAAAAAATTCAGGTGGAGCATTTAAATTCCATACATTAATATGGGGAGCTCAAGCTCCCGGTTATTTAGCAAATTCGTCTGCTGAACAAATAGAAACAGCTATTAGGAATTGGTATAAGGCTGTTGAAGATCACTATAAACCTATGGGTGGATTAAAAATTATAGATGTTTTAAATGAACCGGTAAATACACCTATTAATAGAGAAATTGCTAATCTTAAAGCTGCTCTTACTATGGGGTATCAAAGAGAAGCAGCAAACGCCGGCGACCTTAATAATCCATATGGTTGGGCTATTTGGCCGTTTCAGTTGGCACGAAAACATTTTCCCGATGCAGTATTGTTAATTAATGAATTTAATACTGAACATAACTGGAATAATTGTAGAGCAGAGTATATAAATATGTCAAATGCTATTAAAAATGCTCCGAATTTAACAGATGGAAAGAAAAATCTTATCGACGGAATTGGGCTTCAAGCTCATGGAATGAATGGTCAACTTAATTTGTCGGCAGCAAATTTTAAAGCTTGTTTAGACGAGATTTGGAATAAAACAGGTTTGCCACTTCATATTACAGAATTAGATCTTGTTGCAGATCCTAATGAAGCTGCACAGAGTACAAAATATCAAGAATTTTTTAAGATTGCTTGGGAACACCCTCATGTAGCCGGGATTACTCTGTGGGGATATATTCAGGGAAGTACATGGATTCCTGGTAATGGAGTGCTTGGACCAAGTGGTACAGATTCAGGAATTCAGTATAGTGCGAGTTATGCGGCAAATCCTCTTGGTGATCGTCCAGCAATGACGTGGTTAAAACAATATATGGCTTCTCAGCCTGATTTACCATGTTGTCCTGCTCCGGGGCCTTTTGCGAATTGTACAAGTGGTAATGCTCCTACTATAGATATTACATCTCCAACAGCTACAAGTTTTACTATGCCTGCAACATTTACTATAGATGCTACCGCAACAGATGTCGATGGTACTATTAGCAATATATTTTATTATGTAAATGGTACTTTAATTCAAGAAGAATGGGTTGCTCCGTATGCTTTTTCGTGGACTGCATCTGCTGCGGGAACGTATAAAATAAAAGCTGTTGCTACTGACAATAGCGGCTTGCAGGCTTCTGATAGTATAACTGTAAAAGTTAATTTACCTAAAGGTCCATATGGAGGAACAACACCATCAATTCCGGGTAAAATAGAATTTGAAAATTTTGACGTTGGTGGTAATGGAGTAGGATATCTTGATAATACTCCGGGCACAAGTGTTCCAACACCACCAGCCTTTAGAACCGACGAAGATGTAGATATAGAAACTTGTACCGATGCCGGTGGTGGATACAATATTGGCTATGCAACGGCAGGCGAATGGTTGGAATATACGGTGAATGTTGCTACGGCAGGTACCTATACTCTTACCTTACGAGTAGCATGCGAAGGCGATGGACGAACACTATCGGTGGCAGCGAAAGGAGTAACTATTGCAAATAATGTTGCAATTCCAAATACCGCAGGCTGGCAAACATGGCAAGATGTGGTAATTCCAAACATTACATTAACCGCAGGAACACAAGTAATACGGGTAACCATAGGTGCTACAGATTATATAAATTTAAATTATATGACGTTTACTTCGGCAGTAACTACACCGGCGCCAACGGTAGTAAGTCCGGTAACATATTGTCAAGGAGCTACAGCAACGGTACTTACCGCAACAGGTACTGCACTAAAATGGTATACGGTAGCAACGGGTGGAACTGCATTGGCTTTGGCACCAACACCAAGCACGTCAACGGCAGGAACAATAACCTATTATGTGTCGCAAACACTCAACAATGTAGAAAGTAATAGAGCTGCAATAAATGTAGTAGTAAATGCATTGCCTCCGGCTACAATTACCGCAAGTGGTGCAACTACATTTTGTCAAGGGGTTGGAAACGTAACGCTTAATGCAAACACAGGAACAGGATTAACCTATCAGTGGTGGCGAAATCAAACTACCGCAACAGGTACGGGAACAGCGAGTTTAGCAATATATAATTCATCGGGAAGTTATACGGTAGAAATTACCGATGCCAATGCTTGTAAAGCAATATCGAATGCTATAGTGGTAACAGTAAATGTTTCACCTGCTGCACCTACAGTTGTAAGTCCTGTGTTATATACGATAGGACAAACCGCAACACCGCTTACTGCAACAGGCACAGCACTTAAATGGTATACGGTAGAAACAGGTGGAACCGCAAGTGCAACTGCACCAACACCAAGCACTGCTGCATTAGGAAGTACTACATATTATGTAAGCCAAACAGTAAATACATGCGAAAGTCCTCGAGCGTCTCTTGAGGTTGTTGTTGGTACTCAAAAAGTAATGTTAAAAGCAGGCTGGAATTTAGTTGGTTGTCCAATTTCTGGTACTACTGATATTGACAAAGCATTGTCAAGCATTTGGAGTAATGTGGAAATTGTAAAAGATTTTAGTGGTTTCTATTCTTCTGCAAATGCACCGGCACTTAATTCATTACAAACTTTAGAATGGGGTAAAGGATATTATGTTAAAGTTTCACAAGCCTGCGAACTTGATTGGATAGTTAGATAATTTTTTTACATATATAATTATGAGAAAAACAGCAAAATATCTAAAGCTAATTTCAATAGTTTTTTTAGTTGTTGAATTACATATTAAAGTATTGGGGCAATCAAATGGGGTAAGCACCTATATGAACCCAGTATTGCCGGGTAATCATCCAGATCAAACCTTATTAAAAGTTGGAGATGATTTTTATACTGCAGGTTCGAGTTTTCACTGGACACCAAATTTTCCTATTTTTCATTCTACCGATTTGGTGCATTGGAAAGTAGTTGCAAATGTTGTAAATCCTACTTGGAGTGGTATTCAGGGGGAAGATGCTCCCAAAGATGGTACATGGCAAGGTGTATTAGCATATTTTGCGGGTAAATATTGGGCATATTTTTTTATTCATGGTAAGGGGCAATATTGTTCAAATGCAACCAGTATGACAGGTCCATGGAGTACTCCAACTCTTGTCGCAAATTCTGTAGGATACGATAATGCAATCTTCGTTGATGATAATGGAAAGGCGTATATGCTTATGAAAAATGGGCAAAGCTTTGCCGCAATTCAAGAACTAAATACAAATGGGCAACTTACCGGTACTCGTATGGATATGAGTTGGGTAAATGCTAATAATATTTATAGTTGGGCAGAAGGTCCTAAAATGTGTAAACGAAACGGACGATATTATTATTTCTGTGCAGGAAACGTATACGGTGGGCAATATGTATTAAGTAGTGCTGTACTTAGCGGAAACGAAGCAGATTGGACTCGTCATGGTAATTTTTTTCGTGGTACTGCTTCAGGACCATTTACCGGACCAAACCATATAACAAATCCGGTACAAATTGCAGATGGTACATGGTGGTGTTTAGGGCATTCATATGGTAATAACGGTTGGGAAGGACAAGGACGTCAAAGTATGTTGTTTCAGGTATTTTGGGATGCTAATAATGTTCCATATTCAAATAATCCTACCGGAACACCTTTAGCTGTTCCAAATTTACCTCATAATGGGTATAAATATGATTTTCCTTCTTCTGACCAATTTACCAATGCAACACGCAAAATGGAATGGTTTTTCTTTAATTTGGCAAATATTCAAAAAGCATCATTGAGCGCTCGTGCCGGGTATTTACGGTTAACTCCCGGTACCGGTACAACACATATGTTGCAACGTGACCCATGTAAACAATATTCAGTTGTAACCAAAGTAGAAATAAATGCTACTGCCAATGGGCAACATGCGGGAATTCGTCTCATGAATGGTGAGGATTTATTGTTTGCAAATGTATATAGCGGTTATAATAATGGTAAAAAAATCGGAATTTCGTTCAACGGTGTAGCTACCGAAGTAAATAATACAATAGGTAATACTGTTTGGTTAAAATTAGTTAGAAATCAGCATAATATTACAGGGTTTTATGGAAGCGACGGAGTTACGTGGACTCAAATAGGCAATGCGGTAAGTATTGCAGATTTAGATAAAGCGCAAGCAAATGACAATGCGTGGGTTGGAACTGCATTAGGATTATATGCTACTGGGCAAACTGCTGATTTTGATCAGTTTTCGTTTAATCATGGTTTAGATCCTATAAGTGTAGCGTCATACTATCATTATAGCAATACAAGTATTGGTAGTGGTACGGTTACAAATTCTGCTGATGGTGCATGGTGTATGTTGCCTGGTGTTACTTTAGAAAGTACCGGAATGGCTGTAAATACAATTGAGGTAAATGCTGCTTCTGCAAATTCTACAGGAATTCTCGAAGTTTGGATTAATAATATAGGTGCTGCAGGAACTCGCATCGCATCAATACCTATCACTTCATCAGGAGGTGCTACTACCTATAAAAATTATACTGCTCCTGTTTCTGTTTCGGGACAACACGATGTGTATTTACGTTTTATAGGTGCTGCAAATATTTTTAGATTAAATACCATAAAATTTATAGCAACCTCGGGTCCAAGTGTATCTATAGCTCTTACATCTCCAACGGTAAATCAAACCTTTACTGCTCCGGCAACTGTTTCAATTGCTGCTACAGCTACCATTTCCGGTGGAACTATTTCAAAAGTAGAATTTTACAATGGCACTACCAAATTAGGAGAAGATGCAACATCGCCCTATACTTATTCGTGGACAAATGTAGCTGCTGGTACATATAGTATAACTGCTGTAGTAAACGATAATACGGGAGGTAAAACTACATCAACGGCTGTTTCAATTAAGGTTAATCTACCCAAAGGTCCATACGGAGGAACAACACCATCAATTCCGGGTAAAATTGAATTTGAGAATTTTGATGTTGGTGGTAATGGAGTAGGATATCTTGATAATACTCCGGGAACGAGTGTTCCAACACCACCGGCATTTAGAACCGACGAAGATGTAGATATAGAAACTTGTACCGATGCCGGTGGTGGATACAATATTGGCTATGCAACGGCAGGCGAATGGTTGGAATACACTGTGAATGTAGTTACGGCAGGCACCTATACACTTACTTTACGTGTAGCAGTGGAAGGTGATGGTCGAACATTGTCTGTTTCCGCTAATGGAGTAGCAATTGCAAATAATGTAGCAATACCCAATACCGCAGGCTGGCAAACATGGCAAGATGTGGTAATTCCAAATATTACATTAACCACAGGAACACAAGTAATACGGGTAACTATAGGAGCTACGGATTATGTAAACTTAAATTATATGACCTTTGCTTCGGCAATAACTCCTATACAATTGCAAACCGGCTGGAATATGATAGGTTGCCCATTAGAAGGCACTACCAACATGCAACAAGCATTGTCAAGTATTTGGTCGCAGGTTGAAACCGTAAAAGACCAAGATGCATTCTGGGATATCAAAAATGTACCTGCACTCAATTCATTGTCAACGGTGAAATGGGGTAAAGGGTATTTGGTGAAAGTTGATGCAAATTGTACCTTAGATTGGATTGTGAGGTAGTTTCTAAGATTTGAGCATAAAATATTGACTTATTTCTAGGTGTAAACGACACAATTTTTATACTCATAGTTTTTATAAATACATACATTTATAGAATACTTTAAAAAAAATTATAACAATGAGAAAAAATATTGGAATATCTATTGTGCTGTTAATGAATGCATTGTTTGCGTTTTCTCAAACAGCAACTGTTTCGTTAACAACCACAAAACAAGTCATACGCGGTTTTGGAGGTATAAATCACCCCGAATGGTATTCTGATTTGAATGCTGCTGAACGACAATTAGCATATGGAAATGGTCCGGGTCAATTAGGCTTTACCGTGCTTCGTACGTATGTGTCAGATAATTCTGCAAATTTTGGTAGAGGTATTGAAACTGCAAAATATGCGTATGGACAAGGTGCGTATGTGTTTGCCTCGCCTTGGAATCCACCTGCCGGTATGTTTATTACTGTAAATAACATAAAACGGATTAACCCCGCTACCTATGCTCAATATGCCGACCATTTAAACAGCTATGTTACCTATATGAAAAATCAAGGGGTAAATTTATATGCTATTTCTACACAAAATGAACCCGATTATGCTCACGATTGGACAGAATGGAGTCCGCAAGAATCTGTTGATTTTATAAAAGGATATGCAAGTAGAATCAATTGTAAGCTTATGACTCCGGAATCGTTTCAATATAGAAAAACAGTATATGACCCAATTCTAAATGATGCTGCTGCACTAGCTAATGTTTCGATTTTTGGAACACATTTATATGGTACACAATATAAAGATTTTCCGTATCCACTCTTCGAACAAAAAGGTGCCGGAAAAGAATTGTGGATGACTGAAGTATATACCGATAGTAAATATGATGGAAATATTTGGAGCGATACGTATATAAATGACGACCGACACGCAATAAAAGTTGCAGAACATATTCATTATGCAATGGTTGACGGTAATTTTCAAACATACGTATTTTGGCCATTGCGACGGTATTATGCGTTAATTCACGATGGAAATTCCGATGGTCAAGGTAATACACCTGCAGCTGCCGGAACTGCTACAAAACGAGGATATTGTATGGCACAGTTTTCTAAATTTGTACGTCCGGGATATGTTCGTGTTGATGCAACTAAAAGTCCTTCGACAAATGTGTTTGTGTCAGCTTATAAAAATGGAAATGATGTTGTAATAGTAGTGGTAAATAAAAATACGGCAACTCGTACGATTACCTTAGATATTCCCGGTACCGTTGTTACTACGTGGGAACAATATACTACTTCGGCATCAAAAAGCTTAGCTCAAGGTTCAAATATTAACGCCGGTACGTCATTTCAAGTAACATTAGATGCTGCCAGTGTTACTACATTTGTGGGTAAAGCACCACTCGGAGCACCTATTGTTACGCTTACATCTCCTACGGCAAACCAAACCTATACCGCTCCGGTAACAGTTGCTATAGCTGCTACTGCAAGTGCAGGTGCAGGCAAAACCATATCAAAAGTAGAATTTTACAATGGCACCACCAAACTAGGCGAAGATGCAACATCGCCCTACACCTATTCGTGGACAAGTGTTGCTGCAGGAACGTATAGCATAACTGCTGTAGCAACCGATAATACGGGAGGTAAAACTACGTCAACAGCGGTAAGTATAAAAGTTAATGCCCCCAAAGGACCATACGGAGGTGCAGCACCATCAATTCCGGGTAAAATAGAATTTGAAAATTATGACGTTGGTGGTAATGGAGTAGGATATCTTGATAATACTCCGGGCACAAGTGTTCCAACACCACCAGCCTTTAGAACCGACGAAGATGTAGATATAGAAACTTGTACCGATGCCGGTGGTGGATACAATATTGGCTATGCAACG
>MWCJ01000039.1 GCA_002069975.1 Bacteroidetes bacterium ADurb.Bin217
TTCAGCTATAAATATACAAAACAATGACTTATTTACCAAATTTTATTAGCATTTTCTTATCCGAAACTCAGGTTATTAATTTTTTAATTGAGTTTGTGTGATCTAACTATGAGCTACCATAATGCCGTCAATCTGTGACTTTAATACAAATATTTAAAGGTAAATTATAAATAATGAATTATTAATAACGAATCCGTTTTTAATCTGTTACATCTGCGTTATCCGTGTACTATTACTTTATGAACTATTTTCATTCTATTTACCCACAGATAGGTTCAGCGAATCCCCAAACACCTGTTCCGCTTTTGTAGCGAATTATCGCTGATAGTTTGTCAATTAAAAACAATATTCACCCTCCGTCGCTTCGCAGCACCTCCCTTGAGGGAGGAGTTTCAAATACGCACTGGGGCAAAACTTTATGAACTTTCTAACTTTATAAACTTTTAACTCAATCTGCAATCTGCAATCTTCCAATCTGCAATCTCTGTTACATCTGCGTTATCCGTGTACTATTACTTTATGAACTATTTTCATTCTATTTGCCCACAGGCAGGTTCAGCGAATCCCCAAACACCTGTTCCGCTTTTGTAGCGAATTATCGCTGATAGTTTGTCAATTAAAAACAATATTCACCCTCCGTCGCTTCGCAGCACCTCCCTTGAGGGAGGAGTTTCAAATACGCACTGGGGCAAAACTTTATGAACTTTCTAACTTTATAAACTTTTAACTCAATCTGCAATCTCTGTTACATCTGTGTTATTCGTGTGCTATTACTTTATGAACTTTCTAACTTTATAAACTTTCAACTCAATCTTCCAACCCCCATATAGGGCAAACTCATCTTTTTTTGTCTTTTCTCAAACGAAGATATACAAGTAATACGTGTTTAATGTAAATGCCTGATATGCAATAGTGAAGGTTGTGTGTAAAAAATGCAATATTTCGGTATTTGGTTTTCAAAAAAATATGTATTTTTGTGAACTTGTTACAAAATGTAATATATAAAAACGAACAATTGAAAATAATTTTTGAATTAAATCTATAGGTATGAAACAGGGAAATGTACAAAAGCATTTAAATCGCCAATGCGGTTTTATTACACGAATAGCATTGCTTGTGGCAATGATATCGTTGTTTGTAACGGCAGGTTTTGCACAGCGAAACTATCCGTTTCCACAAAATTACAAGTATCCGTATGGTAACATTTATACGGGAACCGATGTGCAAACTAAAATTCAGAGTTTGTATAATGCATGGAAAACTACGTATTATGTAGAAGGTACCATGACCGGAGGTTCGCAAAGTGGTAAACCTGCGGCTCGTGTAAAATTTCTACAACCGGGACAAGATGGTTCTTTAACAGTATCTGAAGGTATTGCATATGGTATGCTTATCTTCGTATATATGGATAATGCAACCAATAGTACCCAAGACGAATTTAATCGTTTGTGGACATACTATCAAGGTAATGCCAATGGTAATGGTTTTATGAACTGGAAAGTAAGTGGTTTTACCGGACAAGTAGCTCCCGGAACAGGTAATGCGAATGGTGCAACCGATGCTGATGTTGACGTGGCTAATGCCTTGTTAATGGCTCACAAACAGTGGGGAAGTGCTGGTGCTGTAAATTATTTAACAGCTGCTCGTACATTAATCAATGCCATTTATACCTTTGAAGTTGATGGTAATAAATTATTAAAACCGGGTGATGCGTTTAACGATTATGCAAACCCTTGTTATTATATTACTAACTCTACTACCTTATTTGGTAAAGTAGAAGTAGATCAACAATGGAATGCTACAGATAGATGGCAAGCGGTAAATACTGCATGTTATGCATTAATGAAAGCTTCTCGAAATGCAACTACAGGCTTAGTGCCCGACTGGTGTCATAATGGCGTAAATGGGGCATATGCTGCTCCAATTTCTGGAATAATTGGCGATAAATTTGAATCCTATTTCTTATACGATGCTATACGTATTCCTTGGCGTATGGCTCATGCATATGCGTGGTACGGTCATGCCGATGCAAAAGATGTTGCTTCTAAAATTACTACTTGGGTGCAAGGTGCACACTCTGACCCTGCTACAATTTGGGATGGCTATTTATTGAATGGTAATGTATTTAATAACCCTACCGATAATCCTAATTTTGCTACACTAGGTAAGAACCATAACCCTTGTTTCTCTGGAGGTTTAAGTGTTGGAGCTACTGTTGATAATGCATTTAGTTCGTATATGAGTAAATGTTGGACAGAAGGTAGTAAAACCGATAACTATGGTGCATACTATACGCATACTACACAGTTATTATATATGTTATTCTTAACCGGTAATATGCCTAACTTCTGGGATATGAAACCGGTACCGGTAGCTGCCGAAACCAATGCAAACGGTAATGCTATATATGTTGATTTTAGTAAATCATTAGCTGCAACAACCTCTACTACCGGTTGGACTGTGCAAACATTTGCTGACGAAACTGATGTTACGCCTACTTCGGTAACAGTATCAGCAATTTCAGTATTAGACAAACGTGTAACGGTAACATTAGCTGCTGATATTGCAGAACCATTTATTAAAATATCATATAGTGGCACTTCAATTAAATCAAGTGCTGATAATTTAGTTGCTGATGCATTTTCAAATTTACTTGTTACTAACAAAATTACGAATATGGAACCGTACCCTGTGGTTCGTATGACTGATGTGTTAGGAACTATGGTTAAAATTCAATGGAGTAAAGAAATTAGTCCTGCTTCAATTAGTGGTGGCTTTACTGTAAAAATAAATGGTACAACTGCTCCAGTAGGAACACCTACTTTAGATCCTGAAGATGCAACTATTTTAAATATTCCTTTATCGTCTACATTAGTAACTTCGGCTGCCGATGTGGTTACGGTAACTTTTGCAGGTGGATCTATAACCGGAACTACAAGTACAAAAACAGCTAAAGCTTTTACCGATGCTCCGGTTCAAAACTTTTATTTAAATGTTACCTGTTACACAATTACAGATTTTGATGCAACCTTAAATGCATCATTTGCATCGTGGATTACTGGTGTATGGTCTTCGGCAGGTACTGATCCTGCAGGAGGAACCGACAAAGTTGGATATTTTAATGGTGATAATGCAACTGCATATATTTCGACAAAAGCTACAATTTCCGCAGCAAATCAACCTGCATTTGGTACAGCATTGTACACTTCGGGTTCACGTTTAAAAGCTAAGTTGTATGCTAAGTCTGGTACATTTGCAACCGGAGAACAAATTAAAATTGTGTTTGCTCATGCCGCTTTAGCTGATGCAGGTTCATATTACGATCCGAATCAAGTACAATTTTTAATTACACCACCTTCAACAAATGCTTGGTTTGAAATTGATTTACCTATTAATGGTGTGGTAGATAATGGATATGATTTTATTCAAATGACAGGTTCAAATGTTGATAAAACTGGAAATTTAACTAATGCTGAGTTTTATATTGACGATATGCAAATTTGTCCTGCTCCGCCTACAGTGTCTGTGGTAACTGGTCGTACATCGTATGATGGTGGAACTATAGAATTGCGGTTTTCAACTGCTATGAAAGTACCAACAAGTGCAAGCGAAATTTCTGTAACTGTAGATGGTTTAGCTGCAAGCGTAAGTTCTATTACAGCAAAACAAGGTGACGCTACAGTGTTAGTGTTAATTATGGCAACTCCTATTAGCGATCCAAATGCAGTTATTACCGTAAGTGGTGGTTCTTCTGCCGGATTAAAAGCAGTAGATGGTCGTATGGCTGAGTATTTCTATATGACACCTGTTGTGAATTTAGTAGGTATATCTATAACTACCGGATGGCGTGATAACTTTAATTCATCAACCGATTATGTAACTGCAAATATAGGTGTTGGTACTGCATGGGATACTCCTGCTCCAACAGAAACAGCTACCGGTGATGGTTATTATAAAGTAGTAGGCGATGGTTCTGCTGCATGGTCGTCAATAGATATTACTACCTGGGTTGATCAACCTGATGCAAATAAAGAAGTAATGGACTTAAGCGGAAGAGAAAAAGTAGAAATACGATATCGAATTCCTTCTGCTACCAGTACTACGTTATATCTTCGAGTTGACTTAAAAGATAAAGCAAATGGAACTGCATCAGATGCAATGGCATTTGTACCTTTAACAATATCATCTACATGGCAAACAAAAACTATCGATGTAAGTGCATATTTTGTAAAAAAATATGGTGTAACTGAACCTGTAGTTGTTGATAGATCGAATATTTATCAAGTAATGTTCTATTTTATTGAAAAAGAAGGAACAGCTGCAAGTAGTTATGTGCCAACTAATTTCAAAGGTACTATTGAATTTGATTATATATCTGTGGGTTCTGCATTAATATTAACTGTTCCAACTACTACAATAAATGAAGGTCAAACATTGGCTGCAACAAGTAGTGCAACAGGTAAAATATATTTAGTACCAAATAATACTGCTCCTGTACTTACCGCATTACAAGATTCTGTATTTGCCGGTAAAGGTAAAGTAATAGATGTTACTGCAAATGTTGCCGGTTCTATTGCTACTACTGGTTTGAAACCGGGATATTATTTAGCATATGCATATGACCCAACAGCAGGAGCAATTTCTGCAAAGGTTGGTGTGCAAATCAATGATATTACACCACCGGTAATTTCGCCATTCTCTTCAGGTAATGTGTCGGCAACAGGTACAATTAGTGCTTCGGTTAACGAAGATGCAATGTTGTATTTAATACCTGCGTCGGTAACTGATTATACAATTGCTAATATTATAAATGAGGCAGTATATCAATTGGCTGTTGCAAAAGATATTGCAGCATCTATATTGTTGTCTGATGTGAATCCTGCTTTAGCTGTAGGTACTTCGTACAAGTTTATAGCAGCCGATTATGCACTAACTCCAAATATTTCGGCTCCTACAACTCCAAATATAACTATAGTAGATGCTCCTTTAACAATGACTGTAGATCCTACAGGAACAGTTGAACAGGGTAGTCCTATAACTGTGGGTGTAAGTAGAGCTGCTACTGCATATTTAATTCCTAACTCTGTATTGATTTCGGCAGTAGCTGATTTAGATGCAAATGATGTATCTAAAGTAACAATAAGTGCTGCATCAGGAACTTTATCTACAGTAGGTGTTCCGGTTGGTGAGTATTATGTGTATGTAAGTGATGGAATTACAATAGTTGGTCCTTCGGCTAAAATAACAATCGAAGTTTCTAATGTACCTGTTACAAATATTGAATTATTAAATACTGCATTGTCATTAACAGTTGGGCAAACTAAAACTACTGAGGTAGTCTTTACACCAACAAATGCTACAAATAAATCACTCACTATTACCGGTGATCCAACCTATCTAACTATTACATATGATGAGTTAACACGTGTAATATCTGTTACCGGTGTTAAAGGTGCTGCTGCTCCTATTCAAGTAATTATAACAAGTGCTGATGGACCTAGTACAACATTATCGGTAACTGTTACTCAATTACCAACAAGCATATCGGTAACACCAGCTACAACAACCGATTTAAAAGTTGGAGGTACAGTTCAATTAACAGCAACTGTATTGCCTGCTGATGCATTAAACAAAGCGGTTACATGGACAAGTTCAAATGCTGCGGTAGCTTCGGTAAATTCTACCGGTTTGGTTACCGGTGTTTCTATCGGAGGTCCGGTAACTATTACTGCTACAAGTAATGCTGATGGAACTGTGGTAGGAACGGCAACAGTAAGTGTTGTAAAAACAGATGTTGCAAGTATAGCTGTAGATCCTGCTACTGTAACTATTACCTTAGGTTATTCTGCTACAGTTACAGCAACTGTGTTACCAGCTGATGCAACAAATAAAAATCTAACATGGACATCGAGCGCACCGGGAGTTGCAACAGTAACCAATGGTGTTATAAATTCAGTTTCGGTTGGTACTGCAACAATTACCGTTACTTCGGTTGATAATCCAGCTGTTTCTCAAACAATAGCAGTTACGGTAAACAATGTGGCTGTGTCGAGTGTAACAGTAGCTCCTACAACTACAAGTATTGTCGTAGGTTCTACAGCAAGTCTTGCCGCTACTGTGTTGCCGGCTAATGCACCACAAACAGTAACATGGACATCGAGTGATCCTGCAATTGCTACAGTAAGTGCTGCAGGTGTTGTAACTGCGGTTGCTGTAGGGGCAGCAACAATTACTGCAACCTCTACTGCCGATGGAACAAAATCTGCAACCTGTGCAGTAACTGTAACACCTAAATTAGTTACAGGCATTTCAATTTTACCTGCTACCGTGAGTATAAATATTGGAGGAACACAAGCATTAACTGCTAATGTTACACCAAATGATGCAACTAATAAAAATGTAACATGGACATCAAGTGCTCCTGCAATTGCAACGGTAAGTGCTACTGGTGTTGTAACAGGTGTGGCAGCAGGTACTGCAACCATAACAGCAACTGCTGCTGATGGAAGTAATGTTACCGTAACACGTATCGTAACAGTTTCTGCAATACCTGTAGCAACTATTACTATAGCTCCAGCAACTGCTTCTATACAAATAGGTGGTACACAATCATTAATTGCTTCGATATTGCCTTTAGATGCAACTGTAAAAACAGTTACTTGGACATCAAGTACTCCTGCAATTGCAACTGTTGATGCAAGTGGTTTAGTAACAGGTGTTTCAGCTGGTACAACAACAATAACAGCAACAGCTACCGATGGTAGTGGTGTAACAGGAACCTGTACGGTAACCGTAACAACAATTCCTGTTGCAAGTATATCTATTTTACCGGCAACTGCTTCTATAAATATAGGTGCAACTCAAGCATTATCTGCTTCTGTATTGCCATTAAATGCTACGGTAAAAACAGTAACCTGGTCATCAAGTGCACTTGCAATTGCAACTGTTGATGCAAGTGGCGTAGTAACAGGTGTTACTGCAGGTACTGCAACAATAACTGCAACAGCTACCGATGGTAGTGGTGTAACTGGAACATGCACGGTAACCGTAACTACAATACCTGTTGCAAGTATTTCAGTTTTGCCTGCTACAGCTTCTATTAATATAGGTGCAACGCAAGCATTGGATGCTTTGGTAATGCCAGCAAATGCAACAGTAAATACAGTAACTTGGACATCAAGTGATCCTGCAATTGCAACCGTAAGTGCTACCGGTGTAGTAACAGGTGTGGCTGCTGGTACTGCAACTATCACAGCAACAGCTACCGATGGTAGTGGTGTAACTGGAACATGTGTGGTAACCGTAACTGCGGTATTACCATTATCGGTATCTACTTCGGCTGCGATAGGTTTCGTAACTACCGATCCAAGTCAAACATTAGTTGCAACTGTATTACCTGCAAATGCTACAGATAAATCGGTAACATGGACTTCAAGTAATCCATCAGTTGCTACAGTAAATGCTACAACAGGTGAAGTTACTCCGGTGGGTGTAGGTACTGCAACAATTACTGTATCATGTGTGGCTGCTCCAACCGTACAAGCAACCTGTGAAGTAACCGTTGCTGCAAGTGTAACTCCTGTATCAGGTGTTACGGTAGATCAACCTACATTAACTATATCTATAGGTTCTACAGGAACTATCGTTGCTACGGTTGCTCCTGCCGATGCTACAAATAAATCGGTAACATGGACATCAAGTAACCCTGCGGTTGCTACTGTATCTAATGGTATTGTGTATGCTCTTACCGTTGGTACAACTACAATTACTGTTTCGACTGTTGATGGAAGCTTTACTGTTACCACAGATGTTACTGTAAGTGCAATTTCAGTTACCGGTGTTACTTTAGATCAAACTACATTAAGTTTAGCTGCAACAAGTGCTCCGGTACAATTAGTTGCAACTGTTGCTCCGGCAAATGCTACAAATAAAGCAGTTACATGGATATCAAGCAATCCTGCGGCTGCTACTGTTTCTGCAACCGGTATTGTAACAGTGCAAGGAATTGGTACTACTACAATCACGGTAACTACTACCGATGGTAATCATACTGCAACATGTGCTGTAACTGTGAGTGCTGTGAGTGCTACAAGTATTAATTTAGATCAAACTACATTAACATTAACTCCGGTTAGTGCTCCGGTACAATTACAAGCAACAGTGTTACCTGCCGCTGCGTCTGATAAAACAGTAGCTTGGACTTCAAGTGCTCCAAGTGTGGTAACAGTGTCAGCTACCGGTGTTGTAACTGTAGTTGGTGTTGGTACTGCAACTATTACTGCTAAAGCAAATGGTGGCGTAGGTATAGAAACAACATGTGCGGTAACTGTAAATGCAATTCCGGTTACAAGTGTAAGTTTAGATCAAACATCAGTAACATTATCTCAAACAAGTACTCCAGTATCGTTGGTTGCTACTATTAGTCCTGCGGATGCTACAAATAAAGCAGTTACTTGGACTTCAAGTAATACATCTGCTGTAACAGTATCTGCATCGGGCGTGGTTAGTCCTGTTGGTTTAGGAACTTCTACTATAACTGTTACAACAGTTGATGGTGCAAAAACAGCAATCTGTATAGTAACTGTAAGTGCAACTCCTGTAACTAGCATTACATTAGATCAAACAACGTTAACTATGACAGTTGCAAGTACTCCAATTCAAATAGTACCTACAGTATTGCCAAACGATGCTTCTGATAAATCAGTAGTATGGTCGGTTCTTCCTGCTGGTGTTGTAACAGTTAATACAAGTGGTGTTGTAACTGCTGTTGGTGTTGGTACTGCAACAATAACTGCAACTGCTAACGATGGAAGCGGTATAACTGCAACCTGTGCAGTTACCGTAAATGCAATTCCGGTAACAGGTGTAACTTTAGACAAAGCTACTATGACATTAGTTGTGGGTGGTGCAAGTGGTAACTTAACTGCAACTATAGCTCCTGCAAATGCAACCAATAAAAATGTAACATGGAGTTCAAGTGCAGCTGGTGTTGCAACTGTGGTTGACGGTATAGTGAGCCCTGTATCTGCAGGTACTGCTACTATAACTGTAACTACTACCGATGGTTCACATACAGCAACTTGTGAAGTGACTGTTGGAACGAATACAATAGCTGTAAGCGGTGTTTCTATAACTACACCTGCTGTAACGATAGCATTGAATGAAACAGCTCAATTGTGGGCAGTAGTTCAACCTACTAACGCTACAAATACAAATGTAACATGGAGTTCAAGTGCTCCTGCTATTGCTACTGTAGATGCTACCGGTTTAGTTACTCCTGTAAGTGCTGGTACTGCTGTAATTACTGTTACAACACAAGACGGTTCATTTACTGCAAATGCAAATATTACCGTTACAAATATTATGACTACCTCTATTGCATTACCTAATAGTATTGCTGTAAATGTAGGTGCTACTCAACAATTAACAGCTACTGTATTACCTGCGGGAGCTAGTACTTCTGTAACATGGGCATCAAGTGCTCCTGCTATTGCAACTGTTGATGCAAGTGGTGTTGTAACAGGTGTAGCTGCCGGTACTGCAAATATTACTGCAACTGCAACAGACGGAACAGCGAAAGTTTCTAATGCATGTGTTGTAACTGTTAGTAATGTGGTAATACCTGTTCAAACTGTAAGCTTTAGTCAAACTACCGGTTTAACCGTAGAATCTGGTCAAACGTTAGATTTAGGAGCGTTATTGGTAATTAATCCTTCTGATGCTACAATTCAATCTACTACATGGTCGTCTAACTTAACAGCGGCAGCTACCATTAGTGCAACAGGTGTAGTTACTGGTCAAATTGTAGCATTACCTACGTTAGTAACTATTACCGTTCGTGTAAATGGTACAGATGGTGTTCAAACTTCTAAAACAGTTGATATTACCGTTACAAAACCTAAAATACTTGTAACCGGTATTACTATTCCTTCTACATTATCAATTCAAGAAGGAAGTACTGCTACTGTTAGTGCTACTACAATTACACCTGCAAATGCTGATGATAAAACAGTTACATGGGCTATCATATCGGGCACGGGAGGAACAATAGATCCTTCAACTGGACAAATTAACGTAACCGGTGCTGTAGGTTCTACATTTACAGTTCAAGCTACTGCAAATGATGCCGGCGCGGTTAAATCTAATCAATGTGTAGTAAGTATTATAGAACAAGTTGTTCCTGTAGTTTCTATTCAAGCAAGCACTACAACGGTAAGTGTTGTTAAAAATGAAAATGCTACGGTAACACTTACATTTAATCCTACAAATACTACACAAATGGAAGTTACTCCTGAAGTTGGTACGAGTGGAGTTGTATCGGTAAGTAAAATATCTGATACTCAATATCAAATTACCGGATTAAAAGGTGGAACTCAACAAATAGTTTTCCGTTCTGTTGCTACACCTACTGTATTAGCTACAGTAAATGTTTCTGTAACCGAATTAGTTGAATCTATAACTATTTCCGGTGCAGGAAGTGCTACTTCAGTAAATGTTTCTGAAACATTGCAATTAACAGCTGCAATTTCTCAAACTACTGCTTCTAATAAAACTGTAGTATGGTCGAGTACCGATGAGTCAATAGCAACTGTAAGTTCAACCGGTTTAGTAACAGGTGTTTCTGAAGGGTATGTGTATATTAGTGCTACTGCGCTTGATGGTTCTGGAGTTGAAGGTCAATTCTTATTGAATGTTACTAAAATACCGGTAAATTCGATTTCTATAACTAATCCTATTACTGAACTGGAAATTACGAAACAATCTCAAATTAATACCGCTATTTATCCTGCAAATGCTACCAATCAAGGTCTTGTGTATACAAGTTCTGACGAGTCGGTTGCTACTGTTGATGCAAACGGTGTAATTACCGGTGTAAGTATAGGAACTGTTACTATCACAGTATCTTCTGCTGATGATGTTTCGTTGACTCAAGTAATTGATATTGCTATTACACCAATTAAAGCGAACAAAGATTTGTTATGGACATTAATCGATAATAATGTGTTTGGTGCTTATTCAGTGTACGATAAAGTTCAAAGTGGTGATATTGTTATTGGTTTTGCAGCTGGTCAAGTATTACCATTGACATACAATAAATTCTTATCGGCATGGAGCGACGCACAAAATGTGTATTACGATGATAATGCAACTCAAGATGAAGTTGACGCTGCTGTTCGTTCGTTGTACAGTGCTATTCAAGCTATGGGTGTTGTAATTGACCCAGATGTAGTGCCGATTTCAATTGATGATGTAGTTGTTGTGAGTGCAAAAGTTTACCCATCTATAGTTACAACAGATGTAACGGTAGAAGCTGCAGAAATTATTTCTGTATCGATAGTGGGATTGGACGGTAAAACTATTACAGTAGTTGACGCTCAAGGCGAAAATGCTGTAGTTGTTCCTACAACATCATTAGTACAAGGTACTTATTTAGTTAAAGTTGTTACTTCACAAGGTATTGTTGTAAAACAAATAGTGAAGTAAAAATAATATTCAAATTCTAAAAAAGAGGCTGTCTTGCAAAAGGCAGCCTCTTTTTTTTGCATAATTCCAAAGTTATTTATTTCTAAAATTTGCTTCCTATTTCATAATAGAAACTCCAAACTTCCATAAATTCTTTCTACAAAGTTGAGTTTGGAGCACTACCCACATGTGTTTTTAGAAATAGACTGTTCAGTCCTTCAGACATCTTCATACATCCCTTTCTCTACTTTCAATGCTA
This sequence comes from Bacteroidetes bacterium ADurb.Bin217, assembly GCA_002069975.1. Classification (GTDB taxonomy): domain Bacteria; phylum Bacteroidota; class Bacteroidia; order Bacteroidales; family UBA1715; genus MWCJ01. The sequence continues at coordinate 11,723 of MWCJ01000039.1, forward strand.
TGCAATATGGCTTGGCAAAAACCACAAAATCCAAAAGTTATTAACAAAGTGGTAAAAAGTGGTAAAAAATGTAAGAAAATGGGAAATTATGATATATTTTTACATAAATTTTAGTATAGGCGATTTTTAGATGATTACTTTTATAGGAGAACATACAGGAAAATTAGATGCAAAGGGTCGTGTTCCTCTGCCATCGCAATTCAAACGGCAACTTAATAAGCCCGATGAATCATTGCGTTTTGTTCTTAAAAAAAGTAATTACAAACAATGTATAGAATTGCATCCTTTAGATTCCTGGCAAGCAATGATGGCTCAGTTAACTAAAAAGTTAAATCCTATATTTAATAAAAAACACAATATTTTTTTAACTCAATTTAGTAAAGGAACTGTAGAATTATCGCTCGATGGGATAGGACGTCTCTTAATTTCTAAAAATTTACTTGACTTTGCTACGCTTGATAAAGATGTGGTTTTTTTAGGAGTAGGAAATATTATTGAATTGTGGGATAAACAAAAATACGATGCAAACGAAAGCATGTTGCCAACCGATGAATTCGAGCAACTTGCCGAAGATATATTTGGTGATACCTTTAATTTGTATGAATAGAAACAGAGTATGAATTATCATGTGCCGGTCCTCTTGCACGAAAGTGTAGAGGGTCTCAACATAGTTCCAAATGGAACATACGTTGACGCTACATTCGGTGGCGGTGGGCATTCCTCCCTTATTCTCAAAAAAATTTCAAAAGGTACTTTATTCGGATTCGACCAAGATGAAGACGCAAAGCGTAATATTCCCGATAATTCGCAATTTGTTTTTGTGCATCATAATTTTCGTTATATCAAACGGTTTTTGAGATTTTATAATGTTTCTCAAGTTGATGGAATTTTAGCAGATTTAGGTGTTTCATCGCATCATTTCGATACGCCCGAAAGAGGGTTTTCGTTCCGATTTAATGCAGCACTCGATATGCGTATGGATTGTACAACACAACTTACAGCTCGTGATGTTGTGAATACATATGAAAAACATGCCTTGACTACTATTTTTAGAGAATATGGCGAGCTAAGCCAAGCACACGCTATAGCTTCGGCAATAGTTCAAGAACGAACTGTGGCGGAAATTGTAACAACCGAGGATTTAAAACGAGTATGTAAGCGATTTTGTAATCCTAAAACCGAATCTAAAATTCTATCGCAATTGTTTCAAGCATTGCGTATTGAAGTGAATAAAGAAATGGATGTGTTGCAAGATTTTTTACAAGCCGGGTTGGATGTATTAAAGCCCGGAGGACGGTTTGTTATAATAACCTATCATTCTTTAGAAGATAGAATGGTGAAAAATTTTTTTAAAACCGGAAATATTCAAGGTCAAGTGAATAAAGATTTTTTTGGAAACAGTGAAAGTCCATTCGAAATAATATCGAAAAAAATAATTGTTCCCTCAGCAGATGAATTACAACAAAATAATAGAGCAAGAAGTGCAAAATTACGAATAGCACAAAAAATATGAAAGAAGGTATACCAACAGAAAAAACAACAGCAAAGGCTGAAAAGCAAAAAGTTCAGTCACGCAATTTTACATCGTTTAAGAGTGTAATTGCGGGCGATGTGTTTTCGAGTGAAAAAATTGAAAAACATGCTTTTTATATGTTGTTTGTTATACTCTTGGTGATTTTTTATATAGGCAACGGGTATCATGCATACACACTTGAGAAAAAAAATAAACGATTGGAGCAAGAAATTAAAGAATTGCGTGCCGAATTTGTGTCAACACAAGCAGTACTTATAGATAAAATGAAATATGGGAATATTTACAAACAAATACAAGAACAAGGAATTGATTTGCAAGAACTAAAAAATCCGCCATTTACTATTTCGAAACATGGACATTAAAAAAGAAATATTAACAAGGTTTGCAATTGTGTATATATTGCTTGCGGTTTTTGGAACCATGGTGGTTGCTAAAATTGTTCATATTCAATTTGCCGAAGGCTCTGAATTGAAACAAATGAACAAAAAGCAACAAACTGTTGTGGTAAAACCCAAACGTGGCGATATATTTTCACGCAATGGTAAAGTTTTGGCATGCTCGGTTCCCGAATATGTAGTGTATTTTGATTATAGAATTCCTGCGTTCAAAAAAAGTGATACATTATTTAAAAACAATGTTCATGCATTAGCCGAAGGTCTTGCTCGATTGTTTCCCGAGGAAGGTAAAACAAAAAAACAATACTTGGATTTATTGTATAAAACAGCTAAATCCTATTCGTATGTAAGATTGCACAAAAAACCAATAGATTATAACAAACTACAAGAAGTTAAAAAATTACCGATTCTTCGTGAAGGTTCTTTTAAAGGTGGTTTGTTGATAGATGTGTATAATAGCAGAGTGTATCCATATGGCGATATTGCTCGAAGAACAATTGGTTTGTTGCGTAAAGGAAGCTGGCATGGCGAAACCGGTCTCGAAATGTTTTACGATAAGTATTTGTATGGTATTGAAAAGACCGAAAATACCGACGACGATCCGGCAATGGTTAATAAAGATGGTGTGGTTGATGGATATGATATTATAACAACTATAGATACTGAAGTTCAGAGCATTGCCAACGAAGAATTACTTAAAGCTTTGCAGCAATATAAAGCTGTGTGGGGGTGTGCTGTTATAATGGAGGTAAAAACTGGCGAAGTGTTAGCTATTTCAAATTTATCGCGTACCGGTAATCCTGCCGATTCAAATTATTACGAAATTGAAAATTTTGCGGTGAATTTTAGAGGTGACCCCGGGTCTACCATTAAATTGCCTTCGCTTATGATTGCATTGGAAGATGGGGTTGTAGAGCTTGATGATTCTCTGGATACGGGTGCCGGACATATTAGATACGTTAACAAAGGTATTGAAACAAATGTATATGACTGGAATTTTAAAACACATGGAGGGTTTCATACATTATCGGTTAAAGGAATTTTTGCAAATTCTTCGAATGTTGGTGTAAGTAAAATAATTTATAATAATTATGTTACTACCCGCAGAGAATGGGATTATATAAATCGTTTGAAAAGTATGGGGTTTGGAAAACCAAGTGGCATCGATTTAATTAATGAACGTACCCCATTGATTAAAGACCCAAGTATGACCACCAAAAACGATAAACAAAAATGGGAAGGTAGTACGCTTATTCAAATGTCGTATGGCTACGATATTGAAGTTACTCCTTTGCAAATGCTTATGTTTTATAATGCGGTAGCAAATAATGGTGCTATGATGCGTCCATATTTGGTTCGAGAAATTAAAAGTGCTGCCAAAACAATACTGCGAAATGAACCTAAAGTTGTAAATAATGCTGTATGCAGCGAACAAACTATAAAAAAAGCTAAACTATTAATGGAGGCTGTAGTAGAGGAAGGTACTGCGAAATCTATTAAAAATAAATATTATAAAATAGCAGGAAAAACAGGTACTGCTCAAACATATGTTAACGGACGTTATGACGATAAAATATTTCGTGCTTCATTCTGTGGATATTTTCCTGCCGATAATCCTAAGTATTCCTGTATTATCGTTATGCAATCGGCTTTACCATACGATCCGTATAGAGTTTCGGGCGGAGCTGCCGCACAAGTATTTAGAAAAATTTCGGATAGAATTTATTTTAACGACCATGAATTACGTAACGAATTGGCTACAGATTCGGGTAAAGTTGTAACTCTACCTTCGGTAAGTAATGGATATGCAAATGATTTTACGGTAATATTTAATGAACTTGGTATACCACAAGCATCAACACCTAAAAGTAATTGGACAAATACCAAATTGCAAGAAGCAAGTATTGATTATACCCCTTTGATTATTGAGAAAGATTTTGTTCCAAATTTATTTGGCATGGGTATGCGTGATGCTGTATATGTTGCCGAAAATGCAGGTCTTCATGTAAGTTGTAAGGGTTATGGTCGCTTAGTCAGACAGTCGATACCTGCGGGAACGGCGATTCGAAAAAATGAAACAATTGTGTTAGAATTTAATTAAAATAGTATGCAGATACAAACTAACAAACTTTTACAAACAATACAATACCAGGAAATTATAGGTGCTTTGCCGGCTGCTATTACCGGTATCGAAACCGATTCACGTAAGGTGCAAGCGGGATATGTATTTGTTGCTGTACAAGGTGTAGCTGTAGATGGACATCAGTACATTGCAAAAGCTATTGAACAAGGAGCTCGTGTTGTGATATGCCAAAACATGCCGCAAACCATAGATTCTAAAGTAGCTTATGTGCGAGTTTTAAATCCTGCTGTTGCTTGTGGTTTGTTGCTTAAAGCATATTATGAAATAGATTTTTCTAAGTTTAAAGTTATAGGTGTAACCGGTACTAATGGAAAAACTACCACAGCAACTTTATTGTATCAATTGTTCGAGAATGTTGGATTGCAAGCCGGGTTAATTTCTACCGTTCGCAATTATATTCATACACAATCCTTAGAATCAACTCATACAACTCCCGATACCATTCAACTGTATGCATTGTTTAACGCTATGATTGAACAAGGATGTACTTATTGTTTTATGGAAGTTAGTTCGCATGCAATTCATCAACATAGAATTGCAGGTATAGATTTTTGTGGAGGAATATTTACAAATCTTACTCAAGATCATTTAGATTATCATAAAACGATAGCTGAGTATTTACAAGTGAAAAAGTCATTTTTCGACAATTTACCTTCTTATGCATTTGCTCTAACTAATAGCGATGATAAGAATGGTGATGTAATGTTACAAAATACTGTTGCTCATAAGTATTCATATTCGTTAAAAGGGTTCAGTGATTTTAAATGTAAAATACTCGAAACGCACTTTGATGGAATGTTGTTACAAATTGATGGTACAGAAGTTTGGACAAAATTTATAGGTGCATTTAATGCATATAATATTTTAAGTGTGTACGCTACAGCTTTTCTTTTGGGGCTTAATAAAGACCAAATTTTACAAATTATTAGTTCTTTAAATCCTGTAGATGGTAGAATACAATTTTTTAGAAATGCTTCGGGGACTACTGCAGTAGTTGATTATGCTCATACTCCCGATGCCTTAGAGAATATATTGTCGAGTATTAAAAAATTATGCGGACCTCACAACAAAATTATTACTGTGGTTGGAGCAGGAGGTAATCGCGATACCACTAAACGTCCGATAATGGGTAAAATAGCGGCACAATTAAGCGATAGGCTTATAATCACGTCCGATAATCCACGTAACGAAGATCCGCTGTTGATTGCTCAACAGATGAATGATGGCGTTCCTGCTGATATGCGTTCGAAAGTGATAACAATAATTGACAGAAAAGAGGCTATAAAAACAGCTGTTGCATTGGCACAACATACCGATATTATATTGGTTGCGGGTAAAGGCCACGAAACGTATCAAGAAATTCAAGGAGTAAAACATCATTTTGATGATAGAGAAATAATTAAGGAACTATTTAATTTATAAGATATGCTATATTATTTATTTTCGCTTTTACAAGAATTTAAAGTACCCGGTGCAGGTGTATTTGAATTTTTAACTTTTAGAGCAGCAGGAGCATTTATAACGTCGCTCATTATTTCAATCCTTTTCGGAAAACGAATTATTCAATTTTTGCAAAAAAAGCAAATAGGTGAAGTTATTCGAGATTTGGGACTCGAAGGGCAAATGCAGAAAAAAGGTACACCAACTATGGGGGGTATACTTATTATCGCTGCTATTATTATTCCTACGATATTGTTTGCAAAATTGTCTAATGTTTATATTCTATTGCTGCTGTTTACTACTGTTTGGTTTGGCTTTTTGGGTTTTGCCGACGATTACATTAAAGTATTTAAAAAAAATAAAGAAGGTCTTTCGGGTAAATTAAAAATTGTGGGGCAAGTAATTCTTGGTTTGTGTGTTGGATTAACATTATATATTCACGATGATGTTGTGATTGTTCAAAAATCTACATCTATTGTATCGGCAACAGAATATACAAGTAGTTATAGTAATGAATCTATAGAGCATACTCGTGCCGAAAAATATGGAGAAAAGTCTACTAAAACCACTATACCATTTTTTAAAGACAATGAATTTGATTATAAATATATAGTTGGTTTTTTAGGAAATTATGCGCAACCTATTGGCTGGATAGTTTTTGTAATCTTTGTGATATTAATAACTACCAGTGTTTCTAATGGCGTAAATTTAACTGATGGTCTCGACGGATTAGCTACCGGAACCACTGCAATATCTGGAGTTGTATTGGGTATATTGGCGTATTTGTCGGGCAATATAATTTATGCCGATTATTTAAATATAATGTATATACCACATTCCGGTGAAATGGTAGTGTTTGCCAGTGCATTTATAGGTGCCACTATAGGATTTTTATGGTACAATACGTTTCCTGCTCAAGTATTTATGGGCGATACCGGTAGTTTAACCTTAGGTGGTATCATTGCGGTATTTGCAATTTTAATACGCAAAGAGTTATTAATACCAATATTGTGTGGCGTGTTTTTAATGGAAAACCTTTCGGTAGTATTACAGGTAAGTTATTTTAAATATACCAAGAAAAAATATGGCGAGGGGCGTAGAATATTTCTTATGTCGCCATTGCATCATCATTATCAGAAAAAGGGCATACCCGAGTCGCGTATTGTTGCTCGATTTTGGATAGTATCGTTGTTGCTTGCTGCATTTACATTAGTAACACTTAAACTCCGATAAACACATATGAACGAAAACACATATATAGCAATTCTAGGAGCAGGCGAAAGTGGAGTAGGTGCTGCAATTCTTGCCAAAAAACAAGGCTTTAAAGTTTTTGTGTCTGATATGGGCACTATATCATATCAGTACAAACAAATACTTGAACAAAATAATATAGATTTTGAAGAAGGTATGCATAGTGTAGATACTATTCTCAAAGCTGCAGAAGTAATTAAAAGTCCCGGAATACCCGAAAAAGCTCCATTGATTCAGCAAATTAAAGCATTGAATATTCCGGTAATTTCCGAATTAGAATTTGCTGCACGATATACAAATGCAAAACTAATTTGTATTACCGGTAGCAATGGAAAAACTACTACAACATTGCTTACATATCATATATTAAAACAAGCCGGGCTGAATGTTGGTTTAGCGGGAAATGTAGGTAAAAGTTTTGCATTACAAGTTGCCAACGAATCATACGAATATTATGTTATTGAAATCAGCAGTTTTCAGCTCGATGATATGTATGATTTTAAAGCAGATATTGCGGTATTGCTAAATATAACTCCCGATCATTTAGATAGATACGAATATACATTTCAAAATTATATAAATTCTAAATTTAGAATTTTACAAAATATGAATTCAAACGATAGCTTTATTTATTGTAGCGACGACGAAGTCCTTATTCGTGAGTTGCAACAACGAACCATTGTCCCTCATTCGTTTGTATATACTACTACTTCAGATACTACAAAATCTGCATATTTCGATGCAGATATGATTCAAGTACAAACCCCTCAAAAAGAACGATTAAGTATGAGTGTGTATGACATGTTACTCAAAGGGAAACACAATTATGGCAATACTATGGCAGCAGCTATAGCAGCTCAAATTGTTGATATTAAAAATGATCAAATCCGTGAAAGTCTTAAAAGTTTTAGTGGGGTAGAACATAGGTTAGAAAAGCTTAGTTATACCGTACGAGGTGTTGAATTTATAAACGATTCTAAAGCTACCAATGTAAATTCTACTTGGTATGCATTAGAAAGTATGGACGATAACGTAATATGGATTGCAGGAGGAACAGATAAAGGTAATGAATATGAATCGTTACACGAATTGGCTCGCACAAAAGTAAAAGCTTTGGTATGTTTAGGAATAGATAATACTAAACTAATAGCAAGTTTTACCAACATAGTGCCGCACATAACCGAAGCAAAAAGTATGAAAGAGGCAGTGGTAAAAGCATACAATTTAGCTCAAAAAGGCGATACAGTTTTGCTTTCGCCATGTTGTGCAAGTTTTGATTTATTTAAAAATTATATCGATAGAGGTATTCAATTTAAAGAAGAGGTAAGAAATTTATGATGTATACAGCAATAATAGAATTTTTTAAAAGTCAATTTAAAGGCGATAAAGTAATATGGCGTTTGCTATTTATTTTGTCAGCCATTTCTTTGCTTGCTGTGTATGGTTCTATTAGTCTTATAGCTATTAAAGGAAACGAAAATAATACAACTATTTTTTTAATTAAACAGGCATTTACTTTGGGTGTAGGTATAGCTATTACGTACTGGGTTCATAAATTAGATTATTCATGGTTTTTTAAATTGTCTAATATTTTAATTATTTTAAGTGCAGTGTTTCTTATGCTCACGTTTTCAAGTACGTTTGCTGTAGAAACCAATAATGCCAATCGTTGGATACAATTTCCCGGTATAGGATTGCGATTTCAGCCAAGTGAATTTGCGAAAATTGCACTACTCATCTTTATTGCAAAAGTGTTATCAATTCATCAAAAAGATTTAGGAAATGTTAAAAAAGTACTGTATCCAATTTTAATAGTTACTCTTGCGATTAGTGTAATGGTGCTTATATCAAATTTTTCCACAGCATTTTTTATATTATTTACAACCGTGGTTATGTTGTTTTTCGGACGAATACCTTGGAAACAAATGTTTGCTCTTGCCGGAGTTGGGGCGTTTGTCGGAATTTTTATGTTGGGTATAATATTAAAAGCACCCGATATATTTCCTCGCGGTGGTACTTGGCAAAAACGTATTGTTAGTTTTATGCCTTCCTTAGCTTCGCAAGCCAAAGGATACGATGCTTCAAAAGAGATTAAAGAAGTAATGGTTGATAACCATCAGGTAATACAAGCTAAAATTGCAATTGCCGAAGGTGGAATTATAGGCAAGGCTCCCGGAAATAGTAGTCAGAAATATAAATTATCTCAAGCATACTGCGATTTTATTTATGCCATAATTATCGAAGATTATGGATTGCTCGGCGGATTTATAGTAATGGGGCTTTATCTTATTTTAATGTATAGAGCCGGGAGAATTGTGAAAAAATGCGAGTATACATTCCCGGCATTATTAGTAATTGGACTTACATTTAGTATGGTATTTCAAGCTTTTGTTCATATGGGTGTTGCGGTTAATTTATTGCCTGCTACAGGACAAACTATGCCAATTATAAGTTTAGGAGGGACATCGTTGCTTACTTCGAGTGTATCGTTTGGTATTATACTGGGAATAAGTAGAAAAATTGATGCTGAAGAAAATCAACCAAAAGAAAAAAAGACAAAAGTCAACGAACATAGTGATGATTTAGATAAAACACAGGAGGTAGCATGAAAGTAATAATTAGTGGTGGTGGCACGGGCGGACATATTTTTCCGGCAGTTTCTATAGCCGATGAACTTACAAAACGAGTTCCCAATGTTGAAATTTTATTTGTGGGTGCTATCAATCGTATGGAAATGGAAAAAGTTCCTCAAGCGGGCTATACTATTGTAGGGCTACCTATAAGTGGATTTCAAAGAAAATTATCACTCAAAAATGTGCAGACTATGTGTAATATTGTAAAAAGTTTACGCAAAGCACGCAAAATAATAAAAGATTTTAAACCTGATATTGCTGTTGGGGTAGGTGGTTATGCAAGTGGTCCTATGTTGTATGCCGCACAAAAATCAGGAATACCTACAATTATTCAAGAACAAAATTCATACGCCGGTGTTACAAATAAAATATTAGGAAAACGGGTAAAAAGAGTTTGTGTTGCATATGATGGTATGGAACGATTTTTTAATCCTCAAGCAATCGTTTTTACCGGAAATCCTGTTCGACCTGCTATTCAAAATATTACTTGTGGCTTACAAGAGAGTTTAGACTTTTTTGGATTGAATGCACAGAGTAAAATTATATTAGTTGTTGGTGGTAGTTTAGGAGCTCGCACAGTAAACCAAAGTGTAGCTGCAAGTGTCGAAAAAATTGCAAAAGCCGGAGTGCAAGTAATATGGCAAACAGGTAAACAGTATTATGAAGAAGCTAAACACATAGCTCAAGCGTATCCTACTATTAAAGTATATGATTTTATTAGACAAATGGACTACGCCTATACAGCTGCCGATATTATAATTTCTCGTGCCGGAGCAGGTACTATTTCAGAATTATGTATTGTTGGAAAGCCTTGTGTATTTGTGCCATCTCCCAATGTTACCGAAGATCATCAAACTAAAAATGCTCAAGCATTGGTTGCCAAACAAGCAGCTCTTTTAATTCCCGATGCCGATGCAAAAGATACATTATTTGATGTAACTCTAGATTTGTTACAACAACCCGAACGTATGCAGCTATTGGCTACAAATATAAAAGCATTGGCAATTCCTAATGCAGCAGAAAAAATTGTAAACGAAATTGTAAATATTCTACATACATAAATGAATAGTAAAGAATATACATATTATTATTTTTTAGGTGTTGGAGGTATCGGAATGAGTGCCTTAGCACGGTATTTTAATTTTAAAGGTGCTCGTGTACTCGGATATGATAGAACTCCATCTGAATTGACTCATGCTTTGCAAAAAGAAGGAATCGAAGTTTTGTTCGATCAAGAGGTTGATGCTATACCGCAAATTATACGCGACAATAAAGATACAACTCTAGTAATTTATACTCCTGCAATACCTGCCAATATGCCGCAATTTGTGTATTTGCAATCGCTTGGGTATACGTGTGTTAAACGAGCACAAGTGTTAGGGTATATTTGTAATAATCAATCGGGTATTGCTATATCGGGTACTCATGGTAAAACATCTGTTACAACATTTACTTCGCATATTTTATATAATTCAGCACAAGGGTGTAATGCATTTTTGGGTGGAATTTCAAAGAATTTTAGGAGCAATTATGTGTTTCACCCAACAAGTTCTCATGTGGTGGTAGAAGCTGATGAATATGATAGATCATTTCATAATTTATTCCCCAATACCGCGCTTGTTACATCTATGGATTCCGACCATTTAGATATTTACGGTTCGCATACTGCAATTTTAGATTCTTTCAAGAAATTTATTTCGCAAATAAAACCCGGTGGCACCTTTATTTACAAAAAGAATTTAGATGTATCGGAAAGTCTTGATCAATTGCAAGATAAAGGTATTCGTGTTTATTCATATGCATTACAAGATATTCGTGCCGATTTTTATGCTCGTTCAATTCAACGACAACATAATTGGTACATAATAGATTTGGTTACGCCATTTGGCGACATAGAGCATATTCAATGTAATTTACCAGGAAAGGTTAATATTGAAAATATGATAGCAGCTTCGGCTATTGCTTTGTGCAATGGTGTACAAGCATCTGAATTGGTTGCAGCATTGGCTACATTGCAAGGTGTAGAGCGACGGCTTGATGTGCAAGTTGCTAATAATCATGTGGTTTATATAGACGATTACGCTCATCATCCCGAAGAATTGAAAGCTTGTATTTCGTCTATCAAAGAATTATATAGTAATAAAAAAATAACAGGTATTTTTCAACCTCATTTATATTCAAGAACCCGCGATTTTGCCAAAGAATTCGGAGCTAGTTTGTCGCTACTCGATGAGGTTATTTTGCTTGATATTTATGCTGCTCGCGAATTACCTATTGATGGGGTTACTTCTACTCTCATTTTCGATGAAATTACCGATACACAAAAATGTATAGTAAGCAAACAAGAATTACTTAATTATATAGAACATAACGTACCACAGGTGCTTATTACCATGGGAGCCGGCGATATTGACAGATTTGTTAAACCTATAGGTGATTTATTAAAACGCATTACTCAATGAGAAAGATTGTACCATACATACCGCTAATAGTTTTGCTTATAGTTTCGGCAGTAAGTGTAGGGTTTTCTGAATCGTACCGAAGTAAAATTGTTTGTAAAAATGTAGTATTTGCAATAGATGAGAATACCGACAAACCAAAGCTTTTAGATGAATCGGATATATTGGGAGGTATTAAAAAAACGAAAAAAGATTTTATAGGAAAACGAATTCAAGATATTCCTATGCATACTATAGAAGATGCTATATCGGCTATTCCTTCGGTATTATCGTGTGATTGTTATGTAACAATAGATGGTACTATGTATGTAAAGGTACAGCAGCGTATACCGGTTCTCCGCATTGTAGGATTACACGATAATTACTATATAGATGAGCATGGAAGATTATTGCCTTTGTCGCTTAATTATACAGCTCGAACTCTTGTTGCTTCGGGTAATATTTCAGAAGGATTTCGAAAAGCATGTAATGTAATGGTAAAGCCCGAATCTGATTCAAATTCGCTTAAGGATATATTTTTAATAACTATGGCAATTCGAAAAAATACATTTTTACATTCACTCATAGAGCAAATTTATGTTAATAACACTCAGCAATATATTCTTATAAGTAAAATAGGCCCTGCAATTGTAGAATTTGGTTCTATTGATGAATATGAGAAAAAATTGGAAAATCTTCAAGCTTTTTATAAATCACAAAAAGTTCGTGAAAATTGGCATTTGTACGAAAAAATAAGCGTGAAGTATAATAATCAAGTTGTATGCACAAAATATTAAAATATAAAAAAGTATGGAACAAACAATTACAAACAAACCAATGATTGATAGACGCAAGGCGTTTTCGGCAATCGATATTGGAACTACAAAAATTGTAGCGTTGGTAGGCTATATGAACGAAAAAAAGGAACTTACCGTATTGGGTAGAGGCGTGGCACCTTCTATGGGAGTAAGTCGTGGAGAAGTTATTAATATAGAATACACCGTTAGTTCAATTAAGGCTGCAGTAAAACAAGCCGAAGAAGAAGCCGGTTTTTTCTGTAAAAAAGTTGTGGTTGGTATAGCAGGAAAGCATATTCGCACTTTGCAAAACCGAGGCGGAATTAATAGAGAAAATCCCGATAAAGAAATTACCAACGAAGAATTGGAAATTTTAATGCAAGAAAATCGACATGTCTGTTTAGAAGCCGATGAAGAAATTATACACGCAATTCCACAAACATATATTGTGGATAATAATCATGAAGTTACTTGCCCGCTTGGAATGCATGGAAGAAGAGTTGAAGCTAATTTTCATATAGTTGTAGGAAAAGGAACTGCTATAAAATATATTAAAACAGCGATACAACGTTCAGGTTTAGAAGTTACCGAATTATTGCTCGAGCCACTTGCTTCTGCAAAATCTACCTTAACCGAAGAAGAAAAACGTTTGGGGGTAGCTATTTTAGATATTGGTGGTGGTACTACCGATGTTGCAATTTTTCATAATAATGTAGTGCAATTTACAGAAGTTATTCCATTTGGCGGAAATGCAATAACACACGATATTAGCGTTGAATGTAATATACTCGAAGAGTTAGCAGAGAAATTAAAAGTTGAATATGGTTGTGCTATTCAAGATGTGGTTAAAGAAAACGAAATTGTAAGTATTCCGGGTGTACATGGTCGCCCTCCCAAAGAAATTTCGTTTAAAGTTCTTGCCGGAATTATCCAAGCTCGAATGGAAGAAATATTAGATGCTGCATTATTTGTAATAAAAACTTCAGGCTATGGCAAATATTTAAGTCAAGGTATAGTTGTAACAGGAGGTGGTTCGCTTATGCAACATTTAACTCAATTAATAAATTTTAAAATAAGTAAAGAAGCAAAAATAGGAACACCTATTCACTGTGTGAATTATACTAATGCACGTGAATTTAGTAACCCAATTTATGCTACCGGTGTTGGTTTGCTTATGCGTGCTGCCGAATTACACCAAGCACAAGAAGTTACAATTGAGGTTGAAACACCTGTTGCACAAGTTAAAGAGCAGGTGCAACCTGCACAACAACAATCTATAGCAAATAAAGAATCAGAACAGAAAAAAGAAAAAAATAGTTATATATATAAACTTGTTGAAAAATTCTTTGGCGATACCGCTACCGATACAAAATTGTCGGAAACAGGTATTGGCAAATAATATAGTAACATTAAACTATACAATTATGGCCGAAGATTTAATGAATTTCGATTTGCCTCAACGTAAAGCTGCATCAATCAAAGTAATTGGTGTAGGAGGCGGTGGTAGTAATGCAGTAAACCATATGTACCAACAAGGTATAAAAGATGTGGAGTTTATTGTGTGTAATACCGATTTACAGGATTTGCAAAAAAGTCCTATACCTACTAAAATACAGCTTGGCGATGATCTTACCGGAGGACGTGGCGCCGGAAGTAATCCGGAAGTTGGTGAGCGTGCAGCAAAAGAAAGTACGGCACAAATTCATACGTTGCTCGAAGACGATACTCAAATGGTATTTATTACTGCCGGTATGGGCGGTGGCACCGGTACCGGAGCTGCTCCAATTATTGCCGAAATTGCCAAAGAAATGGGAATACTAACTGTAGGTATTGTTACAATTCCGTTTTCGTTCGAAGGCAAAATGCGGTATCAACATGCAATTCGTGGTATCGAAGCATTGAGTCAAAATGTAGATTCTATGCTTATTATAAATAATGAAACCTTGCGTGAAAAATATGGTAATCTAAAAATTACAGAAGCTTTCTCAAAAGCCGACGATATTCTTACCACAGCGGCTAAAGGTATTGCCGAAATTATAACCGTAAATGGTATTGTAAATGTCGATTTTGAAGATGTGCGTACAGTAATGCACGATAGCGGAGTTTCTATCATGTCATCTGGTACTTCAAGTGGCGAAAATAGAGCTTATGAAGCTATTGAAGAAGCTCTAGATAGCCCGTTGCTTAACAAAGCTGATATTCGTGGTGCAAAAAATATTCTCCTTAATTTTACATCGGGCGAAAATGAAGTAACTATGGATGAAATTTCTATTGTTACACACTATATTATTCAAAAAGCTGAACGCGATGTGAATATTATTTTTGGTATAGTTAAAGATAATTCTTTGCAAGATGAATTGTCGGTTACTCTTATCGCTACAGGTTTTGAAATTGAAAATATTCCCGATTTTAAACAAACTGTTCCTAAAAAAGTTAATGAATTAGGTTCTATTCAATCATCGGCAGAAACTAAAGTACATACAATACAATTTAATGATGACCCGAGTAAAGCTCAACAAACGGCAATAAATTGGGATTCGGTTCAGCAATCTAATGAGCAAGTACCCGACAAAATACGATTAATTAATCCTAATAGTCAATTTAATGGTGAAACCTCTATATGCGATGAACCCGAAAAGCCTACAGTTGCTTTTGATTACGAACAGGTTCGTAAAATGGGCGATATAACTCCGCTCGAAAAAATGACAGCTTTACAACGTAAGGAAGTTATAAAACAACAATCATTGCAGCAAGACAAACACATACAACAAAATCAAGAATCAAACGATGCACCTTCGCGAATTACTTTAGATGAATCGTCGAAAGGTATCGTATTAAACGATAAAAACAGGTACTTAAATCATAATGTTGATTAAGGTATTTGAATTACCAATGTGTTAATTCACAAAGGTCAAAAAGTGCGGATATACTTTTTTTGCCCGGACAGAGTGCATACTGTCCGGGCTTTTTAATTTAAAAAGTCGGGATTATCCTCATAGAATCAATAGTTTGACTTTTTCAAAGTCTTGTATTGATTAATTAGGGTTTATTCTTCCCAGCAACGTTCACAGGTATATCCGGTCTGACGACATGCCTCTAAAGTACCCCAACATGAACCATGTCCATCGGTATATGGTTTGTCTGCAGGGCAGCATTTTTTTACTCCTTCGCAATACAACGGATAATCATCTCCCGGGCATTTTTCAATGTTTAAACAGCTTGAAAAGGTAGATGTAATACCAATTATGGTAATACATGTAATACATGCTCCCAATGAAATGGGAATAAATAAGTTGCGTAATTTTTTTTTCATAATCTTTTAGTTTTTAAATTTTTATATATGTTTCTGAATTCTGTATATGGACTCTGGAGTCTGCCTAATACTACTTGTTGAATAGTATCATTTTTTATCATTATTAACCGACTAAAATCAATAATCGTTATTTTACTCATGTAAATTATTGATATTCAAGTCGAAGTTGTTAA
>MWCJ01000040.1 GCA_002069975.1 Bacteroidetes bacterium ADurb.Bin217
TTCATGTTTTTGTTTTTTAGAAAATACAAAATTAAGCAAGTTATCATTTATAATGCTACTTCCCCCTTCCTTTGCTTCGTTCCGCTGCGCTCCACTTCGCAAAGGAAGGGGGAAGTTTATCCATTAACAACGTGGTGAAACTTTACATATATGCACTAAAGAATCTTTATATTCAAAATTTTTGTCAATTGTACTTGTAGAATTTGATTCCAAAGTAACCAATTGCATACTTGGCACACATGCAAACATACTCAATAATGCAACTATAAAAACTACGTTTTTTCTCATTAAATTATCTTAAATTATTTATTATTATTCTATATATTACTTCTTATACTCAGCTATCATATCACTTATAATTCTATATGTTTCGTACAACTCCACATCTTGAATTAATTCCTTATGCCAATCGTTTGTACGTTTTGCCATTACAGAATCTATGGCAACATCGTTTGTAACAATACTATTTGTAAACGGAACTATTTCCAACGCAGTTGTATGTTTACCTGCATCTTTGTATAGTTCGCTGAGTTCTACATCTTGTTTTTGGCGTGCTCTATAATCGCTCAACTGCAAACTTATAGAAGTTGCATTTCGCTTATCGGCTAACCATTGTGCCGAATTAGAAATAGTAATAAATGCGGAATCATTTGCAATTCGTGCCGAACTTTTTTTGGCAAGTTTTTTCACATCTACTTGATATTTCCAAGTCGAATATTTTTCGGCTTGCGTAACATCCCATCGCAGTGCATAGTCTAATTCTTTTTCGCCAATTTCAATAGCCTGATACACATCGGGTAAAATTATATCGGGAGTTACACCTTTTAATTGAGTTGAACCACCATTGATTCTATAAAATTTTTGAATAGTAACTTTTACAGCTCCTAATGGCTGCAAGTCTTTATATTGACTTTCAATAAGCCTGTCTACATCAACAAATCTCTGAACAGTTCCCTTTCCATAGGTAGACTGTGTTCCTACAATAACAGCACGTTTATAATCCTGCATTGCCGCAGCCAATATTTCTGATGCTGATGCACTAAATGTATTTACAATAATTACTAGAGGCCCATCGTACTCAATACTTGCATTATAATCGCTCAACACTCTTCGACTATTTCCGGTAGAGTTTACTTGAACTATTGGACCTTTTTCGATAAAATAGCCACCTATTTCAACTACATCGTTTAATGATCCTCCGCCATTGTCGCGCAAATCGAGAATAATACCATTTACATTTTCTTGTTGCAATAATCTAATTTCTTTTTTTATATCATCGGAACAACGTCTACCGTTGGCGTCATTCATATCGGTATAAAACTGAGGTAAATAAATATATCCAATTTTTGGTGACTTAGGTTGTTTTACTGTCAACAAAGCCGATTTTGCATATTTCTCTTCGAGCATTATTACATCGCGAATTATTGGTATTTTAACAACTTTACCATCAATTTTTTTCACCGTCAACACAACTTTAGTTCCTTTGGGTCCTCTAATTAATTGTACAGCTTCATCGAGGCGCATATCTACAATATCAACAGGTTCACTATCTCCTTGAGCTACTTTAAGTATCACATCTTCGGGTTTTAGTTCGCCTTGTTTCCACGAAGGACTTCCCGGCACTATTTCAACAACTTTTATATACCCGTCTCGTTCAGACAACGTAGCTCCAATACCCTCTAATTTTCCTGATATAGAAATATCAAAATCTTGTTTATCTTTTGGTGGAAAATAATTGGTATGTGGGTCGAACACCCCGGTTAACGCATTTACATAAGCACTAAATCTATCGCTGCGAGTTGTTTGCTTCAGTCGTTTAAATCGAGTGTTGTATCGTTTTAATATTTTTTCCCGAGCAATTTTTTCTATTTCTTCAAACGATTTTATAGTAACAGTATCACTTTTTTCAGCAGCTTTTTTCTGTTCATTTTCAAGCTGAATTATTTCATCCATAACTTGAACTTTCAAAAATTTAGACCAATACAATTCTAATTCACCTTGATTTTTTGCATAATCACGCTTTTTTTCGTCAATTTCAATACTGTCAGCTACCGAATAATCAAAAGGTTTTGATAATAATACTGGATACAAATCAGCAATTTTTGAAATTTGTTTTTCAATTAATTCTATTGACAATTCAAAAAAAGTAAGACTCCCCTGCTGTATTTCATTGTCTAATTGCCTTTTATATGTATCTAACACTAAAATTTCTTCTTGCGTAAAATACATTTTGTTATAATCTAAACTTTTAAGATATAAAGCATACATTTTTTCCGAAAACGAATCATCAAGATTTTGAGGTTCATAATGAAATGATTTCAGGATTTCATAAATAGTTGACATTACCACCTTTTCTTTACGGGTAGAATCCTCTAAAGAAAGTGCTGTAATTAAAACTACAGCAATACTAATAATCGAAACAATGGCTATTTTTTTTAATCTCATACTCTTACTATTAAATTTAAAACGAAAGTATAAAAAATATATGGTTTAGACGTAGAATTCTGATATTTATTTTCAAATGAAATTGATGCAAATGTTGTTACTTTTCAATTTCTATTGCCTACTTTTATTAATATAACGTGAGTTTGGTAATTTTTATCACTGTTGTCCGAAATAAAATTTCATAATTATCTGAAATGCTCTATTAATAATGATTAAGCAAAGTATTAAAAAAATATGATACTTCATTTTTTGTATATTTTCTTGTTACTTTTTCTACAGCAAAAAAGTAACCAAAAGTGCCGCCATGCAATACGTAATCTAAAAATATATTCGTTAATGCTGATTTAGCAAAATGCCCATGAAAGTCCTGTAATAAACTATTAAACAAAGTGTTGGGCAAGCTGCTAAATCTACGCATTAACTTCATTATTTTTAACGATTACTTAATTGAATGGCTTTTGGTAAACCCGTAATTCGGTATTTTTAATATTGTGAATTTTTTATCGGACAATAATGAATTTTTATGTAAGTTTGTAATAATACATACTTCTAACAATAAAAAAAGAAAAAAAATGGACGACATATATTTTTCAATTACAACTCCGGCATTACTTTTTTCGGCTATTTCGCTTATTATGCTTGCGTATACCAATCGTTTTTTATCGTATGCTGCACTCGTGCGTTCTTTACACGATTCGTTTATTAAAACAAAAGAACCTATATTGTTGTGGCAAATTAAAAATTTACATAAACGACTTTACCTAACTCGTTCAATGCAATTCTTTGGGATTAGTAGTTTATTATTATGTGTTGTAAGTATGTTTCTTATGTTTTTACATCTTACTTTGGCATCAATGATAGTATTTGGAGCTGCGTTGGTATTACTCATAATATCGCTTATTTTACTTATTTGGGAAATCCAAATTTCTGTAAATGCCTTACAAATACATATTAAAGATATAGAAAAAGAAATTCAATAATACCGTTATGTTACAGATAATTTCACCCGCAAAATCATTAGATTTTAAAACAGAAACATATCCCTTACCAATAACGAAAGCTCGTTTTGAACACAAAGCACACGAACTGGCATCAACAATCAAACAATTATCGCTTCCGCAATTACAGAAGTTATTGGGAGTAAGTTCACAATTAGCTCAATTAAATTACGAACGATATCAAACATGGGTTTTTTCCGGCGATGACGACAAAAAACCAGCTATATATGCATACAATGGCGATGTGTATGAAGGAATAGATATTCATAGTTTGTCTACTCAAGCTATACTTAGCATAAACAAGAATTTGCGAATCCTTTCAGGTTTATATGGCGTATTACGTCCGTCCGATGGTATTTTACCCTATCGATTAGAAATGTCTACCCCCTTACACTATAACAACCATAAAGATTTATATGCATACTGGAGCGACACAATTACCCAAACTATACTTTCCGACATCTCCGAGGGAAATCATTCATATATCATTAACCTTGCTTCGCAAGAATATTTCAAAGCAATACAAGTAAAAAAAATACCTGTTCCTATTGTTGAATGCCAATTCAAAGACTACAAAAACGGCTCATTGCAGATGATAAGTTTTTTTGCAAAAAAAGCACGCGGCATGATGGTTCGGTATATAGCTGAACAAAATGCAGAAACACCCGAACATTTGCAAGGATTTGACTATGGAGGATATACATTTAATACTCAATTATCGAGCAATCTTAAACTTGTATTTACCAGATAACAGTGCATTTGCTCCAATAGTTTAGAAACTGTGTAAATTTTATTTTTTGACGATATGCATACAGTTTCTGAATACGATATTGTTATAATTACACCAAATAATAGTATATTTGACTGAAATTTGGAAAATTTACTGTTTTTTATATGACTATCGAAGATTTACAATCTCTGTTTTTTGGAACGTACGGAGCGTCAAACGAGCCGCTTCATATATATTTTTCGCCCGGACGAGTAAATCTTATAGGAGAACATACCGATTACAACGGTGGATTCGTATTGCCTTGTGCTATATCATTTGGTACTTATTGTTGCATTCGCAAAACAAAATCTCCATCTCTTTATTGCACATCGGCACAAATTACTCACAAACATAATATACCTATCTATAGTATTGAAAAACAATCTTCGTACGGATGGGCAAATTATATACTTGGGGTATATGCTCAATTTGTTAAGTTTCAATTACAAGCTCCTCATGGGTACGAATTATTAGTATGGGGCAACGTACCACGCGGAGCTGGATTATCATCGTCGGCAGCATTGGAAATGGCAGTAGCATATGCTATAAACGATATTGAACAATACGGTTTATCGGTTCCTCAACTTGCACGCATGTGCCAAACAGCCGAACACGAATATACCGGTGTACACTGCGGTATTATGGATCAATTTGCATCGGGCATGGGCAAACAAGATGCTGCAATATATTTAAACTGCACTACGTTAGAATACGAACACATACCTGTAATTCTCGATGATTATACTCTAATTATAGGCAACACCAACAGTCCGCACAAATTAGAATCGAGCAAATACAACGAACGAGTTTACGAATGCAAACAAGCTATACAGGATATTCAGTCGCACATGCCTATTAAACAATTAGCAGATATTTCGTTTATGGAATTTACACGTATAGCAGAATACATTCCCGAATTATATCGAAAACGAGCTCGTCATGTTGTTTCAGAAATATATAGAACACAACAAGCTGTTGAAGCATTGAAACAAAAAGACATACATACATTTGGATTACTTATGAATCAATCGCACGAATCGCTTAAAACCGACTACGAAGTTACCGGACTGCATTTAGACACACTAACATTCGCAGCTCAAAATCATTCAGCATGTATTGGTTCACGCATGACAGGTGGTGGATTTGGAGGTTCTACCGTATCGTTGGTTCGCACATCGGCAATAGATTCGTTTATTCAATCGGTAGGTTCTGAATATGTTTCAAGAACAGGTATTTGTGCCGAATTTTATCCTGCACACATTTGTAATGGTTCACACAAAGTATTATAGATTTATGGAAAATGTAAACTCACACCCACATAGACGATACAATAGTTTAACAGGCGAATGGATTTTGGTATCCCCCCACCGTACGCTCCGTCCGTGGCAAGGACAGGTTCATGCTACACAGCAAACAAAATTACCACAGTACGACCCAAGCTGTTATTTATGTCCAGGAAATACACGTGCAGGAAATGCAGTAAATCCTCACTATACCAAACCATACGTGTTTACCAACGATTTTTCGGCATTATTACCAAATACACCTGCAACATCGAGCAACGAACCATTTTTTATTTCGCATACCGAACAGGGAATTTGTAAGGTTATGTGCTTTTCGCCCCGACACGACCTCACCGTTCCTCAAATGGAACAATCTGATATAGAACAAGTAATACACACTTGGATAGAAGAATACATATCATTATCGCATATTCTATATATACATTATATACAAATTTTCGAAAACAAAGGAAGTATTATGGGGTGCAGCAATCCACACCCACACTGCCAGATATGGGCATCGCAGTCGATTCCGGTTGAAGTAGTAAAAGAACATACGCAGCAAGAAACGTATTACACACAACACAATACAACATTACTAAGCGACTATATAAAAGCTGAATTACAAAAACAAGAACGAATTGTTATAGAAACAAAACATATGGTAGCATTAGTCCCTTTTTGGGCTGTATGGCCATTTGAAACAATGATAGTAAGCAAACGCCCAATACAACATATTACAGAATTATTACCCGAAGAAATTCAAGAGTTTGCAGCAGTGTATAAAGAACTTACCATACGATACGACAATATTTTCAACACATCGTTTCCGTATTCAGCAGGATTGCACCAAGCACCGTGCGATGGAAACGAACACAAAGCATGGCATATGCATATGCACTTTTATCCGCCACTACTTCGGTCGGCCGAAATTAAAAAATTTATGGTTGGATACGAAATGCTGGCAAACCCACAACGCGATATTACCCCCGAACAAGCAGCACACACATTGCGTTCGGCATCAACTATTCATTATACACAAAACTCCTAAAAATCAAAACATATGAACACATTTCACACGTTAGACTTTATTGTATTTGGTACGTATGCTGCACTTATACTTTTTGTAGGTTTATGGGTATCGCGAACTCCTAAAGGAACAACTAAATCTACCGAAGATTATTTTTTGGCAAGCAAATCGTTACCGTGGTGGGCTATTGGAGCTTCGCTCATAGCAGCAAATATATCTGCCGAGCAAATTATTGGCATGTCGGGTTCGGGATTTACAATAGGACTTGCAATAGCTTCGTATGAATGGATGGCAGCAATTACACTCATAATAGTTGCAAAATATTTTTTACCCATTTTTATAAAACAAGGATTATATACTATTCCCGAATTTATTGAAAAACGATTCAATACAAACCTCAAAACCATATTAGCTATATTTTGGTTGGCTCTTTTTATATTTGTTAACCTTACCGCTGTATTGTTTTTGGGAGCAAAATCGCTCGACACAATTATAGGTAATGGCGATGGCACTACAATGCCTTGGTTTATTGTAGGTTTAGCATTGTTTGCTGCCGCATATTCGTTATGGGGAGGACTTTCGGCAGTAGCATGGACAGATGTTATACAAGTTGTTTTATTAGTTATAGGCGGTATTATTACCACAATAATTGCATTACAGTACGTTACCCCGCAGGGTGGTGTTATAAATGGCATGAAACACGTATACAATACTGCAGGCGATAAATTCCACATGATATTATCGAAAGACAATCCACAATTTAATAATTTACCCGGCATAGCTGTTCTCATAGGTGGCATGTGGATAGCAAATCTCTATTACTGGGGATTTAACCAATATATAATACAACGTGCATTAGCTGCAAAATCATTACGTGAAGCTCAAAAAGGACTAGCATTTGCTGCATTTCTCAAACTTATAATTCCCGCCATTGTAGTAATTCCGGGAATTATAGCATATGTAATGTATATTGACAATACAAACACAGCCGGTACAATATTTTCAATAGCCGAAGGTGCCAACAACGACCATGCATATCCATGGTTAATTAAAACATTTATACCTATAGGCATTAAAGGATTAGTAGTTGCAGCTCTTACCGCAGCAATAGTTTCATCGTTGGCATCAATGCTTAATTCTACTGCCACTATTTTTACCATGGATATATACAAACCATATTTTGGAAAACAAGCAACAGATTCTAAATTAGTTAGCGTTGGACGAATTACCGCACTTATGGCATTATGTATAGCAGGACTAATAGCTCCTGCCATGAGTTCGTTCCCGCAAATGTTTCAATACATACAAGAATATACCGGAGTAGTAAGTCCGGGAATTTTGGCTGTATTTATTATGGGATTATTTTGGAAAAAAACCAATACTCGCGGAGCTATAGCAGGAGTGCTTGCATCAATACCGGTAGCGTTGGCACTCAAATTTTTGCCTATTAGCATGCCCTTTTTAGATCAAATGATGTATACATGCCTTATAACTATTGTAATAATACTTGGAGTGAGCCTTTCGAGCGGACAGGGTGATGACAACCCCAAAGCTATTCCGCTCACTGCCGACACTTTTTTTACAAGCAAAGGATTTAACATACTTGCTTACGTTATTTGCATACTATTAGTGGTTTTATATAGTGTGTTTTGGTAGATAAAGGGGATAAAGGTGTAAGGGAAATATTTTTTAATTATGAATTTTTAATTTTTAATTAGATGGTGAATTGTAGGGGTAATCCCTTGTTGTTGCAAATAGTTGAACATTTTTTTTACCACAGATTGTACAGTTTTTTTTGTGGCATATTTTAATGGTTAATGGTAAATTATAAATGATTAAAAAAATAAAAAATCTGTGTACATCTACAAATCAGAGTTCATTTGAGTATATTCGCTAAACCTGTCTCGCCGTGGCGGAGCGGAACAGGTCAGTGGAAAAAAAATATGAACCGAGCGATAGAGAGCTCATTAACCGAAGGTAAATAAATATGATTTATGAGTTGAAAATTTCTTTTATACCTTTAAGACCCTTTATACCCTTATACCCTTATACCTTTCAAACTTCTTAGACCTTCATTCACAAAAAAACACCGCCGTTCAAATCATAAACAATAAATTTGTATTTTTACAAAAAATATAGACTATGGCATATTCCAGCTTATCTCAATATATACAAATACTTCGTGATTGTGGAGAATTAATAGAAATTACCGAATTTGTAAATCCTCATTTAGAAATTACCGAAATTGCCGACAGATTCTCGAAACAAGAAGGCACAAAAAACAAAGCAATACTTTGCACCAACACCGGTACCGGATTTCCATTATTCATCAATGGATTTGGCTCTGAAACTCGCATCAACAAAGCATTAGGCACGAAGCACCTCGACGAACCCAAAGAACGAATACAATCGTTATTTAGCAAAGCAACTGCTCCAAAACAATCCATACTCGAAGCATTAAAAATGCTCCCGCTCCTTTCCGAATTACAATCGTGGATGCCTAAATACAAAAAAGGTAAAGGTGCCTGTCAAGAGGTAATAGAATCCAATGTTGACCTATCAAAACTCCCTATTCTTAACTGCTGGCCTCACGATGGCGGAAAATTTATTACCCTACCTATGGTCATAACCAAACACCCCGAAACAGGTATTCGTAATGTTGGTATGTACCGCATGCAGGTAATAGACAACACTACTACAGCTATGCATTGGCATTTACACAAAACAGGAGCAAATCACTACAATGCGTATAAACAATTGGGGACACGTATGCCTGTAGCTGTTGCTTTAGGTGGCGACCCCGCTCATACGTTTGCGGCAACCGCCCCCCTACCCGAAAATATTGACGAGTATATGCTTTCCGGTTTTTTACGAAAAAAACATGTAGAATTGGTCAAATGTATTACGTGCGATTTGCACGTCCCTGCCGATGCTGATATAGTACTCGAAGGCTACGTAGATATTACCGAAGACTTATTTCTCGAAGGACCGTTTGGAGACCATACCGGCTTTTACTCTCTGCCCGATTTGTACCCCAAATTTCATATAACCTGTATAACGCACAAAAAAAATGCAATTTACCCTACAACTATTGTAGGCATACCACCTATGGAAGACGCATGGATAGGGAAAGCGACTGAACGCATATTTCTTGCACCAATAAAATTATTGCTTGTACCCGAATTACTTGACTATTGGATGCCATTTGAGGGAGTTGCACATAATTTAGTAATAGCACGCATTCAAAAAAAATATGCCGGACAAGCTCAAAAAGTTATGAGTACCCTATGGGGAGCGGGACAAATGATGTTTAATAAAACACTTATTGTAATAGACGAACACACCGAAATGAATCCCGAAGCAATATGTAATGCATTGCTTCACCATTGCAATATCAATCGCGACATTCACATTCATTCCGGACCACTCGATGTACTTGACCACGCAGCTCCGCATACAGGTTTTGGCAGTAAAATTGGATTCGACGCAACTCAAAAATTGGATTCAGAATGCGATACCGATGCTACACTGTACGATTCGTTGTATACCATAATCCCATGTAATATCCACGACACAAAAGAACAAGCATGTGCACAATCAACAAACATTTCAAAATTCTACATACTGTGCGATGCTACTTTAGACAAAACCGACACAACTACAATTGTATGGCATGTCCTCAATAATATACATCCACAAATCGATTGCACTCTTGAAAAAATTAATACTACCAATGTATTTGTAATAGATGGCAGAACAAAACCCCAAACAAAAACAACTCGCGATTGGCCTACTCCGGTAATAATGGACTCAAAAACAATTGCAAAAGTAGATGAACGGTGGCAATCGTTACAAATAGGAGAATTTATTCCATCTCCATCGAAAAAATATACAGCCTTGGCACAAACAAATTCGGCATGGTACTATAGTCATTCACAATCAAATACATAGAACATGACAGGCACACTTATAAACGCAGGAGCAATCATAGTAGGCGGCACCATAGGACTGCTAGCACATTCCAAATTACCTGCAAAAATTACAAAAATTTCCTTCCAAGCGATAGGCATCTTTACCATGTTTGTTGGAATTCAAATGGCATTAAAATCAAACAATTATGTATTGATAGTGTTTAGTCTGCTTTTAGGTGCCATAATAGGAGAACTGTTCGATTTTGAGCAAAAACTGCAACGATTAAGTAAAAAATTTACTAAGAAAAATTCCGACTCAAGCGAAC
The DNA here is from genome assembly GCA_002069975.1 of Bacteroidetes bacterium ADurb.Bin217. Taxonomy (GTDB): domain Bacteria; phylum Bacteroidota; class Bacteroidia; order Bacteroidales; family UBA1715; genus MWCJ01. The sequence continues at coordinate 10,763 of MWCJ01000040.1, forward strand.
AATTTACCCAAGCAGTAATTACCACATTTATATTGTATTGCATGGGATCAATGGCTATATTGGGAGCTATAGAAGACGGTTTGGGTTACAAACCAAATTTACTCATAGCAAAATCTATTCTCGACGGATTTTCATCCATAGCACTTGCTGCCGCATTTGGACCGGGTGTAATAGTATCGGTAATTCCGCTCATTTTATTCCAAGGCGGTATTACATTAGGTGCATCATACATAACCAATGTAGTAGGCGAACCTATCATACTAGAACTCTCAGCTGTTGGTGGCTTATTATTAATCGGATTATCACTCTCTATACTCGAAATTAAAAAAATACATGTAACCAATATGCTGCCGGCATTAATTATAGTGCTTGTAGCAGGATTTATAATGACGAAATACGGGATTGGGATGTAGAGAAACATTTGAAAATTTATTAAAAAAACCAATAATGTCTGATACAACTACAAAAAAAAAATGTAAATTTGTATTACATATATTCATCTCATAAAAATAATAAAATCATTAGTTTAACCTGAATATCTAAAAATTATTTAAAAGCTAAAAATTATGAAAAAAGCACTTTTATTTTTTTTTATTGCACAACTCTTGTTTTCATGTAAAAAAGAAGAAATAGTTGTTATAAAAAAAATAAACTTTAATCCTAATATTACATATGGAACTATTAAAGATATTGATAATAATTTATACAAGACTGTAGTAATTGGTTCACAAACTTGGATGGCAGAAAATTTAAGAACAACAAAATACAATGATGGTATTGATATTCCTTATATATCAAATGACAATGAATGGGGGAATATAGAAAATGGTGCATTTTGCACATATTACAATACTGATAATAAAGATACAATAGAAATATATGGGAGATTATATAATTGGCATGCTGTAAAAACAAATAAATTATGCCCTATAGGATGGCATGTCCCAAATGAAAATGATTGGCAAGAGTTAGCAAACTATTTAGGTGATGAATTTACATGTGGTGGAAAATTGAAAGAAAGAAATACAGATCATTGGATTTATCCAAATATATCAGCAACAAATGAAAGCGGATTTACAGCTTTACCTGCTGGCGAAAGAAGTGTGTTAATTAATCGTGAGACTAATGAAAAACAAATTTTTTATTATTTTGCTGGGGAACACGGTTCATTTTGGTCATCTTCTCCAATAGATTATGAAGAACCATTTGGTCCAGTAACAGATACACTATTTGCTCATTCAAGTACATTATTAAGTGACACAATTGAAGAATGGGATAAATATTTATTATTAACCTATAGTTCTCTTAATACAGGTTTAAGTATTAGGTGTTTAAAAGATTAAAGACATTAAATAACATCACTTATTAAAATAGTTTTTTTTATCATAAAGGCTGTTTTTTCTAAAAACTCTTTGTCACTTGCGTGACAAATGAACATTTCAAAAAACTGCTACTTTTTATAGCATTAATAGATTATAATTCGCTCGGCAATTCTCCTACAACACATGTTATGCCCCTCTATCTCACCATCATTCGTTGCGACGTATAAATATCGCCATATCGAATATATACCACATATATTTTATTTCCGGCAACCGGAATAAGCACTTGAAACTGCGAAGTCATTTCAGAAAAATCGCTCAATTCATAGTGCACATTTCCCTGCATATCGCACACTATAATATTTGATACCGGACGTTGCTCTGTATCTATTTGAATATAAATAGCTCCTTGTAGTGGTTTACAATCCAACGGTTTTATTTCTTGAGTTTGTTTTTGGGGCAACAATACTTCTATTACATGCGATTCGGTAAAATCTCCATTCATATCTACTTGTCGCAATACATAATAGAGTATTGAAGTTTCGGCAAACAACACCTCATCTAAATATTCGTAATACGAAAATTCAGCAGAATTCCCTTGAGACATAATAGTATCAATAGGAGTAAAATCTATACCATTGAGCGAACGGTGCACAACAAAATAATGATTATTAACTTCCTGAGCCGTAACCCAATGCAATTCTACCCGTAATTCGTCGAATAATCGAGCCCAAAAAGTAACCAATTCTATAGGTAAATGCAAATTCTCATAATTTATTTCGGATAGCACCGAACCTAATGTCCAATATTCGCTATTGGAAGCATTTGCATTATCAAATTGCACCCATTTTGAATTATCATTCACTGTCCACGGTGTTGTAGCTTTATCCCAAGCCGAGGAACCGTTAGAATTTGCTAAAGTCATAGATTCAGTTCGTTCATCAGAATCCACACCCGGAAAATCATCGTAACTGTAATGTAACCTTCGTTGAGGATTCCCTCCGCTTACAACTGTATGTTTCCAATAAAAATATTGAATGATACCTCCGGGCAAATTATTGTAATTAATATTATCGTGCTGAACCGGTGTTTCGTACAAAAACTGCACTTGGTTTATATTGTCGGAATTGCCATTTTGTAATCCCACCCCAAAAGGACGACAAAATCCTTTATTTCCAACAGGAAAGGTATACACACCCGAATTTTTGGGAATATTTCGTTGCACTATGCCATCTATATGCGACGAATCGGAACAAGGAATATCGGCTTGAATTTGTTTACTGTTTAGATATACAATACTTGCATCGTACATATATAAAATACCGTGAGTCAACACCAATACAATACCATCGGCAGGCACACCATCGTCTAAATCAATACTATGATAAGATATAGCTCCTTGTTTACGATTTATTACCAATTTTTTTAATTTTTCTATATTGGCAGGAAACTCAAAAGGAGCAACCTCATCACCACCCAACAATTGCAACTCGGTATTTGTATTACTCGACATATTATTACGTTGCAAACCACCTAAATTCCCATATATTGCAATGGTATTGCTTCCTAATATAAGCGAACCGTTTGTTATAGTTATATTACGAACAGATACAGATGTATTAAGAGTAATTGTATGACCTGAAAGAATTTCTATATCGGCAGTAGAAGAATTTGGAACTACATTACCTTCCCAAGTTGAGGGATTGTTCCAATTGCCCGATGATTTGCTCTGGTATTGAGCTATTGCGAGTGTTGTTGCAACTGAGAGGAATATGGTAATTACTAGTTTCATTGAGCATATATGTAAAAGTGATTATTCCCATATTGTATTTCATTTCAATATTTTATACGGTTAATACTTTAGGCAAGTTTTAGAATATGTTTCTTATTTATATAAAATTCGAAAAAAACCTTCGCAACGCCACAAAATGTCTTTTGCTCAATTAAAAAATACCACAAAACAATCTGTGTTAATTGGTTACGGCGGAATAGGTCTGTGATGAAAATACAATCATCTATGGGCAACCACAAGGGATTGCCCATACAATTCACCATCTAATTAAAAAATATCCGCCCCTACACCATATACCATAAACCGTATACCGTATACCAATAAACCGATAAACCCCTTTTTTAAACTTTCTCCCATTTTTTTGTAATAAAATAATTTTGTTTTAGTCTACAACATACTACATTTGCATAGGAATAGAATAAAAAAAATAAACAATATGCCGGTTAATATACCCGATACCCTTCCGGCAGCGGAGGTATTGAAAAACGAAAATATATTTGTAATGCATCAAAGTCGTGCAATATCGCAAGACATCCGTCCATTACGCATTGGTATTTTAAACTTAATGCCACTGAAAGAAACTACAGAAACACATTTAATTCGCATGTTGTCGAACACACCACTGCAAGTTGAAATTGTGTTACTGTATACAAAAACTCATACTCCTAAAAATACATCATTAGAACATTTAGAATCGTTTTATCAATCGTTTGATGAAATTGCATACAAAAATCTCGACGGACTTATAATAACGGGAGCTCCTATAGAACATTTACCTTTCGAAGATGTAATATACTGGAACGAATTAACTTCAATTTTAGAATGGGCAGATAAACACGTAACCTCAACTCTCCATATTTGTTGGGGAGCACAAGCTGCATTGTATTACCAATACGGAATTCAAAAATATCAATTACCACAAAAATTGTTTGGTATTTTTAAACATACCGTATGCAACAAAAAAGAGCCGTTAGTACACGGATTCGACGATGAATTTTTAGCACCACACTCACGCCATACCTATACTCGCCGCGAAGATATTTTGGCACAACCCGAATTGGAACTTATAAGCGAATCGGAACAAGCAGGAGTGTACATAGTAACATCGAAAAACAAAAAACACGTATACGTAACCGGACATTCCGAATACGACCCGCTTACCTTACGCGACGAATACATACGTGACAAACAAAAAGGATTAGACATAGCTATGCCGGTAAATTATTTTCCCGAAAACAATCCGGATGCTATGCCAATAAACCGATGGAAAAGTCATGGCAACTTATTGTTCAGCAATTGGTTAAATTATTATGTATATCAAGAAACACCGTTTGACATTATATAACATTCTCGAATTTGCAGTATAAAACATATATACTATGACACATACATTACGTATTGGATTAATTCAACTTTCAATTACAGAATCTGTTGAACAGAACAAAAAAAACATACAACAACATATAGAACACTGTGCCAAACAAGGTGCACAGTTAGTTGTTTTGCAAGAATTACACAATACGGTATATTTTTGTCAAACCGAAGAAGTATGCAATTTTGACCTTGCCGAAACCATTCCCGGACCGTCAACCGAGTTTTACGGATCTATTGCACAACGCAATGGAATTGTATTGGTAACATCGCTGTTCGAAAAACGAGCAGCAGGCATTTACCACAATACTGCCGTTGTATTTGAAAACGATGGAACTATTGCAGGTAAATATCGCAAAATGCATATTCCCGATGACCCCGCATATTACGAAAAATTTTATTTTACCCCCGGCGATTTAGGATTTACCCCTATACAAACATCGGTAGGATGCCTTGGCGTGCTTATTTGCTGGGACCAATGGTACCCCGAAGCAGCACGAATCATGGCAATGCACGGAGCACAAATTTTACTATATCCTACTGCTATTGGATGGGAAAGCACCGACACTAACGAAGAAAAACAACGTCAACAACAAGCCTGGATACTATCGCAACGAGCACATGCAGTTGCTAATGGAATTCCGGTAGTTGCTGTAAACAGAGTTGGCACCGAAACAGACCCAAGTGGTGTTACCAATGGTATTCAATTTTGGGGACATAGTTTTGTAGCCGGTCCGCAAGGAGAAATATTAGCACAAGCAAGCGACACGCAATCTGAAACTATAGTAATAGATATAGACATGCAACGTAGCGAACACGTTCGCCGTATATGGCCATTTTTCCGCGACCGTAGAATAGATGCATATGCTGATATTGTGAAACGATATGCGAAATAGTAATCTACACATAGAATTGGCAACCAAAATAGATTGTAATTTACTTACAGATATTGCATTTGCTGCCAAAAGACATTGGAACTACCCCGAAGAATATTATAACATTTGGACTAAAGAATTAACTATTACTCCCCAATATTTAGAACAAGCACAAGTATACAAAGGAACTATAACAAATCAAACAGTAGGTTTTTATTCTCTTGTAGATATAAAACAAGATACTTATTTCGATACAATATTTATAAATCAAGGAATGTGGCTGGAACATATTTTTATACTTCCCCAATTTCATCTACAAGGAATTGGTACATATATGATAAAACATGTAAAACATATTTGTTCACTTAAACAAATACCATATGTTTATATATTTGTTGACCCGAATGCTCTTGGTTTCTACACATCTATAGGAGCTCAATTTGTTCGCAATTCCGATTCGAGCATTCCCAATAGAACTATTCCTATTTACAAATTACTCATAGATTAATAATGAAATTAGCACTTACCTACCCTTGTGTTATGGGTATCTGTAATATAACCCCCGACTCATTTTACGACGGAGGAAAACACTCCACTACAACAAAAGCATTGCATCATATAGAAAATATGGTTACACAAGGTGCTGCCATTATAGATATTGGAGCATACTCATCACGTCCGGGAGCTATAGATATATCAATTGATGAAGAATTTTATCGCTTGCAACCAATAATAGTTGAAGTTCACAAACATTTTCCAGATATTCTAATTTCTATAGACACATTTAGAAGCGAAATTGTAACACGCGTATACCACACCATAGGCAACATACTGGTAAACGATATATCGGGAGGCTTGTTAGATACCGCAATGCTTCCAACTTGTGGAACACTTAACGTACCCTACATTTGCATGCACATGCAAGGTACTCCGCAAACTATGCACATATCGCCACAGTACAAGAATATAACACAAGAAATATATACATTTTTCGAAACACAATTAATAGAAGCACAGAAGCATGGCGTACCATCTGTAATTATCGATCCGGGGTTTGGATTTGGAAAAACCATAGAACACAATTTTGAACTCCTTCGTACATTAGACACATATACATCGTTGGATGTTCCTATTTTAGTTGGACTTTCGCGTAAATCTATGATATACAAAACACTAAACACCACCCCCGAACAATCATTACCGGGAACTATAGCCCTTAACACTCTCGCATTAAGCAAAGGAGCATCTATACTTCGTGTACACGATGTGGCAGAAGCGGTAGATGTTGTTACTCTTTATAAAAAATATGGAGCATGTATTAATTCCGATACCCTATGACACAAAAAAAACCTAAACAAAGAATTAATATAGTGTATTCAACCAATCCAAATTTTGAATACGAAAACAACGAAGAATGCGAAGAAGAAACACTTGCACCGCAACAACAAGATTTACGAGTTATGCTCGATCGCAAACAACGAGCGGGAAAATCTGTTACTATTGTTACCGGATTTATTGGATCAACACACGATTTAGAACAATTAGGAAAAACACTAAAATCGAAATGCGGTGTTGGAGGTACGGTAAAAAACAATGAAATTTTGATACAAGGCGATTTTTGCGAAAAAATCATACACATACTCCATCAACAAGGCTATAAAGCAAAACGAAGCGGGGGGTGAGTATACAACCTACTAGTATAGTATTAATAGGCTCATAACATCTTATACAACTTATACCATACATTCCACTATCAAAAATCTTTCATTCTATCCTCAAAAATTGACATAAAAAAAGGCGAGTTGCCCCGCCTTGAATGTTTTATTCGTGATTTGTCAATTTTTATAATATGGTACTCATGAAACATTTGGATAAAAAAAAGCCCCGTATTGAAAGACGAGGCGGCTTAAATGTTTTCACAACGGAATAATCCTTATTGTGATTTGGTTCATTTTGTACAACAAAACTATAAAAAAATACCCACACAAACAAATACTATATTATTTTTTTTCATGATTTTAAAACCTTAAACAAAAACAACATTACACATGAAAAAAATATTGGGATTGGATTTGGGTAGTGCATCAATTGGGTGGGCACTTATTAATGAAAAAGAAGAAAACAATAAAACAACTTCTTCAATTATCGCACTTGGGAGTAGAATTATTCCATATGAAGGAACTGAAGGAAAAGATTTTGCAAAGGGAACAGGTGAAAGTAGAAATTCTTTAAGAACACAAGCTCGAACAACCCGAAAGGGTTATGACCGATATCAATTACGAAGGAAATATCTTGAAGATATTCTCATTAAAAACAATATGATGCCAACCGACGAATTAAAAAAACTACCTAAAATGGAATTATGGGCTTTACGAGCAAAAGCTGTAACTCAAGAAATTTCATTGCAAGAATTAGGAAGATTATTATTGTGGCTCAATCAAAAAAGAGGTTATAAAAGTAGTAGAAGTGATGCAAACAAGGATAAAAAAGATACTGCGTATGTAGCAGAAGTTAAAAGCAGACATGAAATTATAAAAGAACAAAATATAACTATTGGGCAGTATTTTTACAATGAATTAGTAAAAGACAACTTTTATAAAGTAAAAGAAAATATTTTTCCAAGAGAAGCTTATATTGAGGAGTTTGATGCAATATGGAAATGTCAAGAAAGATTTCATCAAGTTTTGAATAACTGTCCGTCTGAATCTCTTGCTCGATTTGGAAAAAGCATGTTTCCAAGTACAAACCAAGAACATTTAAGAAATGAAATAATTAAAATGGGATTGTATAATCTTATTAAAAATTTCATTATTTACAATCAACGTCCACTAAAATCACAAAAAGGATTAGTTTCTGTTTGTGAATTTGAAGGTTTTACCGTTAAAAAAGGAGAAAAGGAATATTTCGTAGGTCCTAAAGTCGCACCGAAAAGTTCACCCCTCTTTCAAATTGTCAAAATTTGGGAGATTATCAATAATATAAAAATCAACAACAGAAAAGGCGAAGAAATAATTATAACAACCGAACAAAAAAAAGCAATTTTTGAACATCTTGATAATAATGAAAAATTAACTCCAACAGATTTAATTAAAATTCTTGGACTTAAAAAAGATGATTGTTATATAAATAAACAACTTGCAAAAGGACTAAATGGAAATGTCACTAAAAATGCTATTAAACAATATTTGGGTAAAGATTATGATAACCTTTTAACTTTTGAATTACATACTGTAATAGAAGAAGGTGAAGTATATTTATATAGTAAAAAAACTGGTGAAGTATTGAATGCAAAACAAAAAATGCATATTGCACCAAATGTAGAGAAAGAACCTTTGTATCAATTATGGCATACAATCTATTCAATTTCTGACCAAGAAGAATGCAGTAATGCGTTACAAACCAAATTTAAGATTGATACTGACACTGCAAATAAACTCGCTTCTATTGATTTTACAAAACACGCATTTGGTAACAAATCTGCAAAAGTTATACGTAAAATTCTTCCATATTTAATGGAAGGCGATGGATATTCTGAAGCTATGTGTTATGCAGGATATGACCACTCTAATTCATTCACAAAAGAACAAAACTTAGATAGAAAACTATTAGATTCATTAAAACCAATTGCAAAAAACTCGCTACGACAACCCATTGTTGAAAAAATTCTAAACCAAATGGTTAATGTTGTAAATGCTATTATTGAAAAGTACGGAAAACCTGATGAAATTAGAATTGAACTTGCAAGAGAATTAAAGCAAAGTAAAGAAGAACGAAATGATGCAGATAAAAGCATGAGTAAACGACAACGTGAAAATGAAACAATTATTAAAAGATTAGAGGAGTATGGTTTACGGGCAACTCGTAATAATATCATCAAATGGCGTTTATATGAAGAAATTGACAATGAAGATAAAAAATTAAATGCAATGTGTATTTATTGTGGTCAGCCAATTTCTTTAACACAAGCAATACAAGGTACTGACGTAGATATTGAACATATTATACCAAAATCAAAATTATTTGATGATTCGCAAAGCAATAAAACATTAGCACATCGCCATTGTAATAGGAATAAAAATGATATGACCGCATATGATTTTATGAAAAGTAAACCTGATGAAGAATTACAAAAATACATTGAACGAGTTAATTTACTATATTCTAATCACATAATTAACAAAGCAAAGCGAAATAAGCTTTTAATGACAGAAAGTAAAATTCCAGATAATTTTATAGACCGTCAATTACGCGAAAGCCAATATATAGCAAAAAAAGCTAGAGAAATATTACAAACTATTTGTCATTCTGTTTGGACAACAAGTGGAACCGTGACATCAGAACTTCGCCATTTATGGGGTTGGGACGATGTCACGATGAATCTGCAATTCCCAAAATACAAAGCTATACCGGAAATGACCGAAATTAAAGAATGGGAAAGCGACCATGGTAAAAATAAACATAAAAAAGAAGTTATAAAAGATTGGAGCAAACGTGATGACCATAGACACCACGCTGTTGATGCACTTACAATTGCATGCACAAAACAAGGTTTTATTCAACGATTTAACACCTTAAACTCAAATAAAACTCGCGAAGACATGTCTCATATTGTTGATGAATGTTCAGTAGAATACAAAGAAAAAATGTCGTTACTCGAAAAATATATAGTATCTCAACAACCTATTTCTGTTTCTGAAGTACAAAAGGCTGTAGGCAATATTCTTATATCTTTTAAATCAGGTAAAAAAGTGGCAGTTCCCGGAACACGAAAAATCGGCAAACGGGGTAATAAAAGGGTAGTACAAACAGGGATTATTGTACCTCGTGGGTCGCTTCACGAAGATGGTGTTTATGGCTCGATAAAACAATATCAAAAGGATTCTAATGCAAATGAAGTTAGGTTTACAAATAACATTGTCAAAAAGTATAAACTCGGTATTGGAGCACAAGGATTCGTCTTTACCGGTAAAGAAACTTATGAAGTAAAAGAAAAACTAAACAAAAAAACAAATATTATTGAATCAGTTACGACTGATAAAATAAAAAACACTCTTGATTCTATTGTCGATAAAGGGATTAGAAATGCTGTTTTAAAAAGGTTAAACAGAGGATTTGAAAAAGATAAGACATATAAAGATGATGTAAAGAAAGCATTAGAAAATTTAAAAAATCTCGATAAAGACCCTATTTATCTAAACGAAGAAAAGAAAATACCAATAAAAACAGTTCGCTGCTTCACCGGACTTTCGGCAGTTGTTCCTGTAAAAAAAGATGAACAAGGAAATGATATTGGTTTTGTAAAACCAGGCAACAATCACCATATAGCCATATATATAGATAAAGACGGTAATAAACAAGAATATGTTTGTACATTTTGGCATGCTGTAGAACGAAAAAAATATGGTATACCAGTAATTATAAATAATACGAATGAAGTTTGGGATAAAATTTTGCTACAAGCAGATGGGACATACCCCAATAGTTTTTTAGAAAAACTACCAAAACCAAACCTTTCTCTTGAATTAAGTATGCAACAAAATCAAATGTTTATTCTTGGAATGAATAAAGAAGAAATTGAACTATCTATTTCTAATAATGATTATAAAGCAATTAGTGATAAATTATATAGGGTGCAAAAAATGTCTATTATTCCAAGTAGTGGTCAATTAGATTTAACTTTTAGGCATCATCTTGAAACACAATTATCTGATGATAATAATTCAAAAATTTGTAAAAGATTTATTAAAGCTCAAAGTTTAAATTCATTATTTAATTTACAACCATATAAAGTTTCAATTGATTGTTTAGGTAATATTGTTGATGTAAAGGAAAAATAAACTCAAAGCCCCAACTAAATTAAGGTAAAAACCTATTCACGGGATGACTTTACGTCACCCCGTGAATAAAAAAAAACAAAAAAGCAATGTCGAAAGCTAAACTAAAAAAAGAATTACAAGCCTTGTCCAAAGAGCAATTGATAGAACATGTACTCGATATGTACGAAAAACACAAGGCAGTAAAAGAATTTTACAATTTCTTCCTAAATGCCAGTCCTGCAAACGAGCATGCATGTGCCGAAAAATATAAGAAAATCGTTCGCAAAGAATTTAACCTCATACATCCGATGAATGCAGGCATGAAATTTTCGGTAGCAAAACGAGCAATTGCCGATTTCAAAAATCTGCAACCTTCTGCACATTCCCTTGCCGATATTATGCTCTATCTACCCGAATGTGCCTGTGATTTTACCTATCAATTTGGCGATATGACTGAACAATTTTACATAGGAGCTTGTAATAATTTTCAAGCTGCCCTTTTGTTTATGGCAAAACATCACATTCTCAACGACTTTAAACTACGATCGTTACAATGTGTAGAATGGGCATCGGTATGCGGCTATGGCTTTGCAGATGAAATAGCATCTATTTATAATGAATTTTACGACTAAATTTGTCTACTTACTAATAAACAATTCAGATAGACCGTATGGCACAACAACAAAAATTATCAGCAAAACAATACATTAAAACAAAGGCACGAAGTTTACCTATAGATATTTGTTATTGTAATACCAATTGGAAACTCATTGGTATGGCTACTATAATTGTTAGTCGTATACACAAAACAGGAACTCGCACCTTTGGAGTATATCTTGTTGACACGCTCGAACGTGGCGTTATCGATAGCATGTATCATTTTAATGCATTACAAGGTATTTTTGAAGAAATCGTAGAAGATATTCGAGAAAATTTACCATTTGAACAGATAGACTATGTTACTGCACATAATATAATATTTGGAGCAGTAGCGTTTGCCGATGAAAATGGTATTGCTCCGTGTAAAGAATTCAAAGAAATTACACAATATATTTTAGAAGACGACGAAAACGAAGACATTGAAATTATTGAATTTGATTTTGGGTATATACAAGAATCAAAAAAAGAACAACAGGAAACAATAAGCAATGTAACATTTCAATTTAAGATTCAACTTAAAAACATTTCAGCCCCTACAGTGTGGCGAAGAATAGAAGTACCCGCACACTATACATTCGAAGATTTTCATGATATCATTCAAGCTTCTTTTCTATGGGAAGATTATCATTTGTTTATGTTTTGTCCTCAAGGCTTTGGTTCGCATCCAAGTATAGGTATACCAACGGAAGATGATAATTTGATAGACATTGACGCTGATTCTATACCATTGAGTGATGTATTTATCAAAGAAAAACAAACCTATACCTATATCTATGATTTTGGCGACGATTGGATACATACCATTACGCTCGAAAAAATTCATAACAAAACTATAGATTACCCAATATGTACTGCTGGTAAGGGAGGCTGTCCGCCCGAAGATTGTGGTGGACCATGGGGATATCAACGATTAAAAGAAATTCTTGCAAACCCCAAAGACCCGGAATATAAAGAAACAAGAAAATGGTTAGGCTTGAAGAAAAATGACACATACCCCATAGACGAATGCGATACGGAACTTATAAATTCCATGTTAAAAGATTATTTTGAATAGATACGGAACATTTTTGAAACTGTTTAGATATTGTTTTTAATTTAAATTTTTGGAGATTTTGAGCTTCAGATAAATAAAAATTGACAAGAATAGTTTTTCTATTTGAGGAGATTTTTATGAAATATGAAGTTCAAAGGAACAAAAATTAATTAAACAATGAAATGGAACCAGTTTCTTAGTTTTCCTTTTTATATTTGCATAGCAACACTAACACATTACTTACAATGCATTTCGAAACAGGAATCGTATATCATATCTATAATCAAGGGAATAATAGACAAAAACTATTTTTCAACCGCGATAATTACTTATTTTTCCTACAAAAAATACGAACACAGCTTACCCCACATGCCGATTTGTTAGCATGGTGTCTTATGCCTAATCATTTTCATATAATGCTATATGTACATACGTTGGAAGTTATTCCACAAAACTCAAATACTCACGGGGTGACTCAAAGTCACCCCGTGAGTAAACCCCGAAACTTGAATAATTCAATAGCCATTATGCTCCGTTCTTATACTCGAGCAATACACAAACAAGAAAAATCAAGTGGCAACTTATTTCGAGAAGCAACCAAAGCCATCCCCCTCAATCAAATACACGGCATTACCCCGGCATATTTCAACACGCAGTTTGGCACGAAAATTAATGCAACAACTCCCCAAGAAGAATATCTGAATATTTGTTTCAACTATATACACAACAATCCGGTAAAAGCTCAATTGGTACGACACGCAACAGATTGGGAGTTTTCGTCGGCTCAAGATTACGCAGGCTTGCGTAATGGTACATTAATTCAAAAACAGAAAGCTCGTGAAGTTGGTTTAGTTTGGTAAACCTTACTCACGGGGTGACTCAAAGTCACCCCGTGAGTAATTAAACTATACTACTATGATAAAACGAACTCTTTACTTCGGAAATCCTGCGTACCTCAGTACCAAGCAAGAACAATTAGTAATTAACCTACCCGATGCACAAGGCTTCGACAACAAATCGGGTTTAAACACTATTCCCATAGAAGATATAGGTGTGGTAATTCTCGACAACCAGCAAATTACAATCACCCATGGTGTAATAGAAAAATTGTTGGCAAACAATGCTGCCGTAATTACGTGCAATAGCACCCACCACCCTACCGGATTATTGCTCAATTTAGACGGCAATACCATACAACAAGAGCGTTGGGAAAATCAATTAGGTGCAAGCGAGCCTCTCAAAAAACAATTGTGGCAACAAACAATTCAAGCAAAAATCAGAAATCAAGCTGCGGTGTTGGCACAACAAGGAATTGACGTACAAAATATGAAACATTGGATTCAACAAGTACAAAGTGGCGATGCAGTAAACCACGAAGCACGGGCAGCAGCATACTATTGGGCACACGTTTTCCCCAAGCAACTCCAGTTTAAACGCGGACGCGAAGAAGCTCCACCAAACAATGTTCTAAATTACGGCTATGCAATTTTGCGTGCTATTACCGCCCGTTCGTTAGTTGCATCGGGCATGTTGCCTACCCTTGGCATTCATCATCACAACCGTTACAATTCCTATTGCCTTGCCGATGATATTATGGAACCATATCGCCCGTATGTTGACAAGGTAGTACTCCAATTAATACAACAAGGCGAGGACTACACGCAATTGAGCAAACCAATAAAGACAGAACTGTTGCAAATTCCCACCATAGATGTTACAATTGAAGGGCGCAAAAGTCCGCTTATGATAGCATTGCAACAAACTACAGCAAGTTTGGCAAAGTGCTTTGACAAAAGCTTGAGAAAAATAAGTTATCCGGAATTATAATATACTCACGGGGTGACTTAAAGTCACCCCGTGAGTATACATAAAACGAACAACTATGCATTCACGATTTAACGCCTATAGAATTATGTGGGTAATGGTATATTTTGATTTGCCAACCGAGACTAAAAAGGAACGGAAGGAAGCGGCTTTGTTTCGCAAAAATTTAATGAAAGATGGATTTACCATGTTTCAGTATAGCATATATGTGCGGCATTGCCCCAGTAAAGAAAATGCCGAAGTTCACATAAAACGCATAAAAAACTTGCTGCCCGAAACCGGGCATGTATGCATTATGTACATTACCGACAAACAATTTGGCGACATAGAAATATTTAGGGCAAACAAACCGGCAGAAGCCCCGGTGCTGCATCAACAATTGTCGTTGTTTTAGTTTAGTCGGAGCGCGACTTTGAGTCGTACTCCGACTATTCATCTGATGACTTTAAGTCATCTGATGAATAAAAACTAAAAAAGCGAAACCGATACATCGACTTCGCTTTTTACCTATAAACAACCTTATTTTTTAATCCTAATTTTCAACATAATCAACAAACAATCAAAATCTTATCGCATGGTCTGTTGTTTATACTATGTCAAAGATACAAAATGAAACCAAATCACAACTAACTCTCTAAAATTGTCCTATGTTCATCAGTTGTTTATACTATGTCAAAGATACAAAATGAAACCAAATCACAACCACATTGAGGTTCAAATATTCCACTTTCATGTTGTTTATACTATGTCAAAGATACAAAATGAAACCAAATCACAACCTACATCATTGGCTTTTATTTCAACGCCAGTTGTTTATACTATGTCAAAGATACAAAATGAAACCAAATCACAACCCACTTATTATCATAAAATTTAAGAGTTA
>MWCJ01000041.1 GCA_002069975.1 Bacteroidetes bacterium ADurb.Bin217
TCCGTTTCCTCAATTTTTACCCTATTCGTATGGTACAAACCATAGTTTAGGTAATTTAGGTACCAACAACGCCCCAGGTGTGGTTCATGCCGAAATGGAAAAACTCATTCGCGAAGCGTGGCAAGTATTTGCAAATCAATTTGTTTACGAAGGAACAGTCGTAAATGGAGTAAAATATATTAGAGGAAATTTAGGTTGTCCTTATGATTGTACCGAAGGCGATGGATATGCCTTGTTAGGAGCTGCGTATATGGCTGATAAAACTACATTTGATGGGCTTTGGATGCGAATTCATGATACAAGAAAAATCAAATATCCTCGGTATTCTGATTGCGTTGTAACAAATCCAAGTTATAAATATGGCACAAATACTCTAAAGGATAATGCCGATGCTGCAACTGACGGCTCATTTGATGTAGCATTAGCATTACTAATGGCGTATTACCAATGGGGAGAATTTATGGGTATAAATGATGCCTGTGGTAATCCAATAAGTTATAAAAAAGAGGCTTTAGATATTATTCGAGGTCTCGTTGAATTAAATGAAACTGAAAATAATATTACAACCGCATGTCGATGGTTATCAGGAAATATTGGTGTTGATGGTTATGTAAAAAGTGGTAATACTGGTCCAGGTGAATTTACTGGATGGGCAACTACGCAAACCCCATGTCCTCAATTTGGCGGACCGGCAAAGCTTTATGTTGATTATATAGCTCCTGCCTATTTTAAAGCATTTAGTTATTTTTTAAGTTCTGAAGGTGAAACAGGCTGGAATGTAGATCAATTCATTCGAGCTGAAGCATCTTCGGATTGGTTGGTTGGAGAATGGATAAAACAGAATATTGCAAATGTCCCATATGGAGGTGATGCTACTTTAGCTGGAAATGTACCTACATTTCATAAAGAAAATCAAGGTGAAGATTTTAGAACTCCTTGGAGAACAATTTTAAATTATGTATGGCATGGACATCCATCATATACATGGAATCCTACTACACATCAAATAATAAATACCCCTAATACATATGAATTTGATGCTGGTGTTCGATTATCAAAATATCTAAATTCACCACAAGGTGCTCCTTGGAATAACCCATGTGTTGCATTTGGGGGGGGGCCGACACTTACATATAAAGGTCCTGCGACTTTACAGTGGGATATTTCCCCCAAAGGAATAGGATCATCAGCATTTACACTCAATTGGATTCCAGGTACAGGTTCTCCGGCTTCTGTTGCTGCACAAGATTATGATTTAATGGGCTTGCTGTATCGCCAATGTGCAATTGAATGGGATGTTACGACAGGGGGAGATAGATATTTAACAAGTGTCCCATTTTATTTTCATGGATGGTTTCGCTTGTTAGGGTTGTTGGTAACTTCGGGGAATGCTCATTCTCCTACCAATATGCTTCCAAAAGCAAATTTAAAAGTATATCGTGCAATAAATGGTGGGGTAACTTATGCATTTACCGGCGACAATATAACATATAAACTCAGCTATAGAAATTATGGTTCTGTTGATGCAACAAATTCGGTAATTGTAGAAAATGTTCCAGCAGATTTTACCTTTGTAAGTGCTACCAATGGTGGGGTTTACAATGCTGCAACACATACCGTAACATGGAATTTAGGAACAGTAAAAGGTTTTAAAACCGGGCAATTGGCACAAACTACCGGTGAAGTTTCGTACACAGTAAAAATAAAAAATAATGCAAGCGGACGATACTGTACAACTGCCGATATTAGTTGTAGTAATGGCTTTGGTAGTACAAGTAACGATTATCCGAATAATGTAACAGCTACTACAGAACGTAACTGTGTGGATGTGGTAGCTCGTGCATTAAAAGTTGAAAAATCATTCGACCGCGACAAAGCAAACAAAGGAAATTTGGTAACCTGTACCATCAATTTCGAAAACTCTGCTGATGCCGGTTGGATAGACGGTGGTCGTCCGGGTGTTCGGGTAGCATTTGCACATGACGGATTAGCTAATCCTGCTTCGGCACAACAATTAGGTATTAAAATTAGATTATTTCATGATGCAGTTGAGCCATATATAAATTACGGAAATTATAGAATTTCATACTTCATGCACGATCCTAGTATAAACTGTTTAAATGGACCAGGCTGTGGAAATGGATGGACATTAGCAAATGATATATATGAAGGTGGTTTAGCATCCGGTGTTGTTTTAAGTCATGAAAATATAGTGCCCGGTTCCGATGCTACCGGAGAATGGAATCAACGATTGGTTGCTCAATTTGCACCATTGTTGGTTACAACGACTACGCATTTATCGAATTACTACGGACTTACCATTCGGGTACACCAAGGTGGCACCGAACCATTGCGTGCTAAATGGAGAATGCATGCAAATTATACAAATTTAGATTGGTCTAACGATTGGTCGTGGGATCCTACGTATACCGATGCCGATGGAGGAAATTATCATCCAATTACTCCCGACTGGACAGATATATATAACCCCAATAAACCTATAAATTCGTGGCACCCCAATGCATGTGAAACCGCCACTAAAACAGTTAATAATATCCTTGTTGAAGAATTTGACGGATACACGTGGCGACGTATTTTAGGTAATGGGCCGGTACCTGGTCGAGATATTACCAATGTAATAATTCGAGATACTTTGCCCGCCGGAATGACATTCAGTGCATTTACCGGAACCAATCCGTTTGGAATTGCTCCTACTATTACTACCATTGCAGGTGGCAAACAAGTAATTACCTGGACTATTCCGAAATTACAAGTTAAACAAAAAGGAAAAATTGTATATACTGCAGCGGTAAATTTCCCATCGGGTAAAAATTGTGAAACGACCGACGAAGATATTATTAATTATGCATGGATACAAGGAGATAATGAATCGCCCGTATCCGATACTGCTAAAATTACGGTAACCTGTGCAAAAATTCCTACCGTAATTCCACCAAGTTCATTAAAGAAAGCTGCTGATAAATCAACCTATTCTTCGGGTGATGCCATAACGTATACACTCGAATACACTCAGTCGCATGGTTCTATAAGTACCCCAAATCTTAATTCAACTACCGACTGGACAGGGAGCGGGTGGACAGCTGCTGCTGGTGCATTAACTTCGGAAAGTAATAATACAAATAAAATAACGTATGACTATGCATACGGCACCAATGGATTTATGGAAGCTACGGTTACTCATCAAGAATCTGGTGCTTATAGAGTTTTGTTTCGAGAAGGTGCTGCAACACCAATTGCTATAAGTTTAAAAAAAGATTGGGGTTCTCAACTAATACTTTCATATATTCAAGGAGGAACAATTATTCAAACACAAACATTAACATATGGAGGTACTGTTTCGCCGTATACATTAAAAATACACTTATATAACGATTTGTTACGAGTATGGATTAATAACGATACTACACAAAGTCCTATTTATAGTAGAACAGGTGTTCCTATTGGTAAGGGATATAGTGGGTTTGCGAATGGTATTCCTGCTGAAGCATTTGGATCTCACACCATTAGAAATTTACGATATCATTTTGACGAAGGGTTTAATGTTGTAATATCAGACCCAATACCTACCGAAATTACCTACGGAAGTTCTTCGAATAGTGGAACTGTTGCAGCTGGGGTTCTTACATGGAATATACCTTCGGGCAAAGGATCCTCAATACCGTTTGGCACAAAAATTACACGAACGTGGACAGGAACAGTAAATAGTTGTAATACAATACTCGAAAATGTTGCGCATGTAAATATCATGGGACATCCCGTAAATTCAATTGCCGGACAGGTTGTTGTAAATTGCGGAGCAAGTTGTCCTCCGGCACCAACAGTTACAACTCCGGTAAATTATTGTAAAGGTGCTACTGCTACTGCACTCACTGCTACGGGAACCGCACTCAAATGGTATACCGTTGCTACAGGAGGTACCGCATTAGCATCTGCACCTACACCAAGTACAGCAACAGCAGGAACAACCTCATACTATGTATCTCAAACCGCAAATGGTTGCGAAAGTACACGTGCAATTATTAATGTAATAGTTACAGAAACACCTGCACCAACAGTTACCACTCCGGTAAATTATTGTAAAGATGCTACTGCAACGGCACTCACAGCTACAGGAACAGCTTTGAAATGGTATACCGTTGCTACGGGAGGAACTGCGTTAGCTTCGGCACCAACGCCAAGTACTACTGCGGCAGGCACAACACCATATTATGTATCGCAAACAGCAAATGGCTGCGAAAGTGAACGAGCACTGATAAACGTAGTGGTTATAGAAACGCCAGCACCTACAGTAATAACACCTGTAAATTATTGTAAAGATGCTACAGCTACTGCACTCACCGCTACAGGAACAGCTTTAAAATGGTATACCGTTGCAACCGGTGGAACTGCGTTAGCTTCGGCTCCAACACCAAGTACTACAACAGCAGGCACAACACCATATTATGTATCGCAAACAGCAAATGGTTGTGAAAGTGAGCGAGCTCTTATAAACGTAATAGTTACAGAAACACCTGCACCAACAGTTACAACTCCGGTAAATTATTGTAAAGATGCTACAGCTACTGCATTAACAGCTACAGGAACAGCTTTGAAATGGTATACCGTTGCCACAGGAGGGACAGCATTAGCTTCGGCTCCTACCCCAAATACTTCAGTAGCTGGAACATTCCCATACTATGTATCACAAACGGTAAATGGATGCGAAAGTACACGTGCACTTATCAATGTAATAGTAACTGAAACTGCCGCACCAACAGTAACAACTCCGGTAAATTATTGTATAGGAGCTTCAGCGACAGTATTAACAGCAACCGGCACTGCACTCAAATGGTATACAGTAGCAACAGGTAGCACAGCATTAGCATCGGATCCTACGCCAAGTACAACTACGGCAGGTACAACACCTTATTATGTATCGCAAACAGTAAATGGCTGCGAAAGTGTACGAGCAATGATAAACGTAGTGGTTATAGAAACCCCTGCACCTACGGTAACTACACCGGTAGATTATTGTAAAGATGCTACCGCGGCTGCATTAACAGCTACTGGAACATCTCTTAAATGGTATACTGTTGCTACAGGGGGAACAGCATTAGCTTCGGCTCCAACTCCAAGCACTGCAAGTAATGGAACAACGCCATATTATGTATCGCAAACAGCAAATGGCTGCGAAAGTGCACGTGCACTTATCAATGTGGTAGTATCTGAACCAACAGTACCTACGGTTACTAGTCCTGTTTCGTATTGTCAAGACGATGTAGCAACAACATTAACAGCTTCGGGAACAAATTTAGCATGGTATACTGTTGCGACTGGAGGTACAGCATTAGCTTCGGCTCCAACTCCTGTCACTACTACAGCTACAACTACCTCATATTATGTTTCACAAAAAATAGGTAGCTGCGAAAGTGCACGAGCAGAAATTCAAGTTATTATTAAACCAAAACCTACAATTACTGTACAACCGGTTTCTCCGGTATGTATAGATGCATCAGCAGTTACACTTGTTGCAACAGCAACTCCTATAGGAGGCAGCGGTAGTTTTAGTGGAACTGGTGTGAGCGGAACTACATTCACACCGACAACTGCGGGTGTTGGCAATCATATAGTTACATATACATATACCGTAAATGCATGTACAAATACCGGAACAACAACTATTGCGGTTCAAGCGAAACCTATAGTATCGTTTACACTTCCAAGTTCTGCATGTGCTTCGGGAACTACTATACCACTTACCGGTAATCCGGCAGGAGGTACATTTACTGCAAGTCCCAATATTTCACTTACCGGAGGATTTAATCCTGCTATTGCAACTGCAAATCAATTATATACTATAACCTATTCATATTCAGATGGAGTATGTTCAAATTCAATAGATAATAGTATTACCGTATATAATCCTATAAAACCTATAGGCACAAATGCATCACAGGTATATACATTAGTTCCACCGGTACCTGCACTTACAGCTACCGGGACAAATCAAATATGGTATTCCGATGCCGGATTGACTACACAAGTAGGAACCGGGGCATCGTATACACCCGATCAAACTGTTGTAACCAATGGCGTTCAAGGAATTCCCGGAGTATATACCTATTATGTGGTTAGCACCGAAGGAGGCTGTACTTCTGCATCAACACCGGTGTCTCTTACTATTACATCATGTTCGGCAGTAGTTCCTACTCCGGTACAAAATAGTGTAAAAATGTGTTTTGGCGATACGAATCCATTACATAAAACACTCGAAGTTACCTCAGCAGGAACTGATATCCGATGGTATTTTGGTGGCGTAGAACAACAAAACGGACCGTCGAAAACCTTTATACCTTCGCAAACAGCAGCAGGTTCATATACATTTGAAGTTTCGCAATATGACAATACCGAATCGTGTGAAAGTCCTCGAGCAAGTATTACATTCGAAATAGTTGCCTTACCAAGCGTTAGTTTTACCCCACCGACATCGGTTTGCGAGGGATCTGCAACAATTAATTTTGATACATATAAATCGCAAGCTACGGGCATTGTTACCTGTGTTGAAGCTGCAACTACGTGCACTCAATTTAATCCTACAACAGCAGGAACATATAACTTTGTATACTCATATACCGATGTAGCAACAAGTTGTAACAATACTGCCAATGCTCAAACACTCGTACGAGTACTTCCAACTGTAACACTACAAAGTATACCTGCTGTGTGCGAATACGATGCAGCATTTGATGTAAGCACATATGCAAATATTGCAGGAGGCACTTTCAGTGGAACAGGCATTTCGGGAATACAATTCAATCCGGCTTTAGTTACCCCGGGAACGTCGTCTACCATCACATATACCTATACCGATGGAAATTCTTGTACAAATTCAGCACAAACCTCAATACAAGTAAATGCACGACCTACGGTAACATTTAATCCAATACCGGCAGTATGTATTGGCAGTGCGGCGATAGATTTAACTCCATATGCTACACCTGCAGGAGGAACTTTCACAGGTACTGGAGTTGCGGGAACAACGTTTACCCCAAGTACTGCAGGTTCATTTACTATTACATATACAGTAATTACGAATGGATGTACTAATAGTGCACAACAAACTATTACAGTAAATCCATTGCCAATAGTTTCGGTAACAGCACCGGCAATATTGTGCCACAATGCTACTGCAATAACTCCGGTAGTATCGCCAAGCGGAGGAACATTAAAACTTGATGGAGCAACAATTACTACGATTGACCCAAGTTCACTTTTGGCAGGAAATCATACTATAACATATGAATATACAAATCCTTCTACAAGTTGCACAAATACCGATACTAAAGTATTAAATCTCGTTCACATTGCACAACCAATTGTGAGTAACAAAGCGGTAGAAATAAATTCGACTGACCTTACAATACCAGCTACGGGAACAGGAGGAACACTTACGTGGGAAGATGCAACAAATACTGTTGTAGGTACAGGATCTTCGTATACCCATCCTTCAAGTGCCGCTGTTGGCTCGTGGGATTATTGTGTTACAGAATCGGACGGCACTTGTTCAAGTGACCCTTCATGTATGATTTTTTCTGTTATAAATTGTGGTACTCCGGCACCTACGTTTACTACAGCAAATGTTACGATATGCAGTGGCAGCACAATACCAACGTTTACAACCGCAAGTTCGGGAACAATTCAATGGTATAATGCATCGAATGTATTAGTATTCACCGGTAATTCGTATACGCCTACTGTTTCTAATACTGTAGCAGCTACATATACATGGAAAGTAACAGCAACCAATGGATGTGAAGGTCCAAGTACTACGGTAACACTTACAATTTTACCATTGCCGGTAGTTACTATAACTAATGTAGCAACACAATTCTGCGAAGATTCTCCAATTGAAACATTAACCACCAATACCGACATGCCGGGAGGAACATTTGCTAATTCGGGACAAGGTGTAAGTGGTAATACATTCAATCCTGCGTTGGTTACAACTAAAAATACTGCTATTCCTATAAATGTAGAATATACTGCACCAAATACCTGTAAAAACAATGCAGTAATTTTATTTACAGTTCATCATCTCAATACCCCAACTGTTCCGGCTACAATAACACAACTGAAAGACGACCCTGAGACAATACTTACGGCGACTCCGGATGTCGGAAATTCAATAGTATGGTATGCAGCATGCACAAGCAGCATTCCGTTGTTTACAGGCAATAGCTTTAGCACAGGATTAACCGGATTGGCAAATACAGATTTTGTGGTTCGTCAAACAAACATACACGGCTGTAAAAGCGACTGTGCGCCAATACATGTAGACCGTATTGATTGTCCAACTCCTGCTCCGGTAATTGTAGATCCGAATAGAGAAATATGCGAAGGCGATGCTGCACCAGTATATACCGCTACAGGTACGAGCATAATGAAATGGTACGACAACACCAATACAGTAGTATATACAGGCACTACATTTACTCCAACGCAAACAAGCGTGGGAACATACAATTGGTATGTAACCCAAACCGATGGATGCGAAGGTATATCAACACCAATTTCCCTCAAAATTAAAGCAAGACCTACGGTTACTGTTACGGTTCCTTCTATTATTTGTAAAAATGGAAGCACGATTACTCCAACAGTAACCCCAAGTGGTGTAACTACGCTATTAGACGGAAATCCAATTACCGATATAAATCCAACATTGTATACTGCCGGAAATTATATGCTTAGCTTTACCTATACCGACCCAACTACAGGCTGTAGTGCTATAAACAATTCGGGATATCCTATAGAAATTCGTGAAATTATACCTCCGCAAGTTTCCAATAAAACAACACTGATAACAGCACCGGATTTAGTTATCACTGTTGATAATAGTGGCAGTGGAACTCTTACGTGGAAAAATGCTGCAAATTCAACGGTAGGTACAGGTACAAGCATGACACACCCTCTTGCTCCTGCAGTAGGCTCATGGCAATATTGTGTAACCGAAACCGACGGCACATGCACCAGCGAACCTGCATGTATGACATATTCTATTATAAATTGTCCGGTACCTGCCCCTACAACCTTACAACCGAATGTAAGTGCGTGTTTAAATGAACCAATTCCAAGTTTGCAAGTTACGGGCACCGAAACTATTCGTTGGTACAATAAATTAGATCTCAACACTATTATTTTTACTGGGGCAGTATACACACCAACAATAACAACTACCGGCACATACGAATATTATGTAGCACAATACAACGGTTCGTGCGAAGGTGCTGGTATTAATATAAAACTAACCGTAAATTCTACACCACAACCAATAGTAGACAAAAGTCCCGACAGATGCGAAGGAACAACGACTTCATTGTGGACTACTTCCTTACCAGGAACGGTGCATTGGTATACTTCAAATCCATCGAGTGCAAGCCCTATAGCTACCGGCACTACATTTACACTACCGGCAAATACGAGTGCAGGTAATTATTCTATATGGACTATTCACGAAAATGGATGTAAAAGCGATCCTGTACAAACGCAAGTAACTATAAAACCGTTGCCACAAGCACCAACAATTACAGCACAAGATGTATGTGCCGGCGAAACTATTACGTATTCTGCTACTTCTACGGGTACAGTAAAATGGTTTAATTCCATTGCTGATTTTGCACCTGTATCGAGCGGACTAACGTTTTCTGTAACAAATGCTTCGGGAACAAGCAAGACTATGTGGGCAACCCAAACGGTAGACGGTTGTGAAAGTGCAACAAAATCATCAAAAACAGTTACAATTAATGAAATTCCGAGTATACCAACAGGAAACAACCGAAATATCTGCGAATACGAAGATATTCCGGCATTGAGTGTAACCAACGAAGTAGGAACACAGTTTACTTGGTATAGTGATCAAGGGTTAACTATACCGGTATCGAATAGTTATATTTATACTCCTACAAGCAAAACAACACAGACGTTGTATGTAACCAAATCTAAAAATAATTGTATAAGTCCTGCGAAAGCAATTCAATTTACGGTAAATGCTCAACCTGGATTAGTGCAATTTACACCAACTACCGAAGTTGAAATTTGTGAAAATTCAACAGTTGCATTAGGAGTTCCCAGTAATATGATTATACGATGGTATACAAGTACTACTGCAACTACTCCTGTTGCTCAAAATAGGTTTTATGAAACACCGGTATTGCCTATAGGAACTCATACATTCTATGCTACTCAAACCAATAGTAATACTGGTTGCGAAAGCGAAAAAGCATCGAAAACTGTTACTGTAATACCAGGGCCTACCATGCCTCAAATTGTATCGCAAAGTAAAATTTGTCAAGGGGCAACTCCCGGAACTTTAGAAGTTAAAACTACAAATCCTCTCGAAAAAATTACGTGGGTAAGTAGTACGGGTACAATTTTACAACAAGGTAATTCGTATATGCCTCCTGCAAGTTATGGTGAACAAGCTGGAATATATACATTTTATGCTCGAAATTCTGTAGATGGTTGTCCAATAGAATCGTCGAAACAAGTGGCTCTCATATTAGAAGTTCAACCGACTCCATTAACACCAACGGTTACTAAAAAAGAGTTTTGCTATACCGGTGATCCTATAGAATTGTATGCTAAAGGAAGTAATGTTACATGGTATAATATTGATAACACACCACTTGCTCAATGTATGAATAGAGAAACTTGTATACCGGGTTTGGTTTCTGCCGGAGAATTTAAATTTTTTGTAAGTCAGGAATTCAATGGTTGTATTAGTCCGTTAGGCGAAGTGAATGTAGTTATAAGTAAACCTCCAAAACCAGAAATCATTGGAGCTAAACATGTGTGCTCAAATACTACAGAAATATATTCGGTAAAAAATTACAGTGCTGAAAATACTGTAACCTGGAAAGTTACCGGAAACAGACCAATGTATGATGTAGCAAATGTAGAATCAGCATACACCCGGTCTATCGATTGGCTTTCGCCAGGTGTAGATACTGTAATTGCTATTGAAGAGAATAAATATGGATGTAAAGGAACTGTTGAGTTCCCAGTGTACGTAACCGATGGACCGGATGTTGATTTTGTAACTCAAAATCCAGGAGAAGAAGGTGTTATTGAGTTTACCAATACATCGAAACCTCAAATATTAACAAGTAACGATTCTTCATTTTCGTTTCATGTAGATTACTTTTGGAATTTCGGAAGAACAGATGATGAAACAGTGTTACAAAATGAATTGTTTTTCCGACAACAGTATAATTTTGGAACTCATACCATAAGTCTAACAGCTGTAAATGAAGCAGGTTGTAGAAATAGTATAAGCAAAGAAATATTTGTAGATATGACGTATGGTTTGTATGTGCCCAATGCCTTTGCACCGCTTAATCCGGCGTTTGGAGTTCGAACATTTAAACCTCGAGGATTTAATATGACTGAATTTCAAATATATATTTATGATGCGTGGGGTAATTTAATGTATTATTCCGAAGGTGTAGATGAAAATGGTTCGCCTTTAGCGGAGTGGGACGGTTTGTATAATGGTGAATATGCGCAAACGGGTACATATATTTGGAAAATTCAAGCTACTTTTGTTAATGGAACTGCATGGAAAGGCAGCGACAATAATCTTGTAAATAAATCTACATTTGGAAATGTGATTTTAATAAAATAACGCAAGTAGAAATACTCAAATTTTGGCACTATAGTGTTGAAATTTAATATATTGAAAAATAAAAAAGGATTGTTGAAAAAATTAGCAATCCTTTTTTATTGTAATCTCGTACAAATCAATTGTAAGCTTTATTGTTAAACTTAAAAATTGAAGCGTATGAAAAAAATAATCTTTACCCTTGCAATTACATGTTATTTTATCTCCTCATTTGCACAAGATGCAGATTTTGTAAGTACTTCAAATTCTATTCGAATTATATCTCTCTACTCTAATACGTTAAGCCAAATTAATAAAATAGAGGCTAAAGAAACTAAAGTTGTACAAATAGACAAATCTATTTCACAAGAAGATTTTGATAAAATTTGTGCAAAACTTAAATGGATTAAGAAATTAAGTTTTGATTATGATAATTCATATATTACAAATATTACTTCTATCGAAAATCTTTCAAGTCTTGAAAGTCTTAAAATGCGAAATATTACGTCGTCGTATACGCAAGCTATAGATGTAACACCTTTAGCTAAAATAACAAGTCTTAAAGAGTTAGATGTTTTAGGTACTGTAATAACTAATACGCAAGCACTTAGTACCCTAGTTAATTTAGAAAAGGTAAATGTTACCGATAGTAAAATTTCTTCAATTGATTTTTTACAAAACACACCATTACTTAAAGAATTAGTATTAGCCGGAAGTAATCATACATTTGTAAACTATGAACCAATTCAAAATCTTAAAAAAATAAGAGTTTTAGATATTCAACGTAATACTCAAGCTACAGATGTAGCAATTGCACAATTACAAAATTTACAAGAATTACGTGAACTTGATATAAGCGATTGTAATGGTATAACTAGTATTAAATTTATTGCACAAAGTACTAAATTAACAGAGTTTAATGCGGCAAATTGTAAAAATATTGTAGATTTTAGCCCAATTCAAGACTTGATTTTGCTAAAAAAAATAAACCTTTCGGGTAGTTCTATTTCTGACATTTCTATACTATCGAACAAAACAGATTTAAAGGATTTGAATATATCAAAAACAGTTGTTTCTGATATTTCAACACTCCAAATGTGTGCTGCATTAGAGCGATTAGATATTTCGAATACACAAGTAACAGATATTACTACTATTTCGAGATTGTGGAAACTTAAACGGCTTTCGATAGCACATACAAAAGTTGCATCATTAGAAGCATTGTCTGCAAATTTTGAATTAACAGATTTAGATGCATCATTTAGTCAGGTTAGTGATTTGTCGCCTCTATCGCAATGCAAAAAACTTACAAATATTATCGTATACAATTCTAAAGTAACAGATGTAAAAGCCCTATATAGTTTAAATAAAATTACCAGTTTGCGAATTGACTCATCAATACCATTGGCTCAAATAGATGCATTAAAAATTCGGTTCCCATTGATTCGTATTGATGTAGCTGAAAGCGGAAAATTATAGTACTCGTTACAAAAACATGCACTTTCACTCTATTCCACTAAATAAGAAACTTCTTCTTGTGTAAATGGGATAGAGTGTTCTTCGTAAATATAGTTTTTAGCCAATTCCGATTTCTTACGTTGTAACCGTTGAATTTTTTCTTCAATTGTATTTTCTGAAATAAATCGATACACGTTCACATTATTCTTTTGTCCTATTCGATGAGCTCTACTTATTGCTTGATTTTCTACAGCAGGATTCCACCAAGGGTCGAGAATAAATACATAATCAGCTTTTGTTAGATTTAACCCAACTCCACCGGCTTTAATTGAAATTAAAAACACTTTACAAGCATCGTTTTCTTGAAATTCTTGAATAATTTGCTCTCTATTTTTTGTACTTCCGGTTAAATAAGCATATTGTAATCCTTCATTTTCAAAATATTGTTTAAACAAATCTAAATGTTTAACAAACGATGAAAATATTAATACTTTATGATTGTGGATTAAGTTTTGTAACACTCGAATTACTTCCTCAAATTTACCCGAATCAGAATTAAATTCGTCAAGCAATTGTGGGTGGTTAGCTATTTGACGAAGTCGCATAAGAGCTTGCAATACATTAATTGTTGATTTTTGAAATGCCTCTTTTTCTATAGTCTCAAAAATCATATTGCGAACTTTCGATTTTTCGGTTTCGTATATTTTTTCCTGCTTGTCGCTCATTTTACATATTCGAACTTGTTCCATAAGAGCAGGTAAGTCTTTAGCAACTTCTTGTTTTTCGCGTCGGAAAATAAAAGGTTTTACAATTTTTTTTAGTTGACTTTCAATTAATTCATTTTGTTTTTCAGTACCTTTTATAAAATGTTCTTTAAAAAATGCTAAACTCCCTAACATATCTCTATTTACAAAATTGAGTTGAGCCCATAAATCTACCAATGAATTTTCAATAGGTGTACCGGTAAGAACTAATCGACGTTGCGATTGTAAACGCAGTACAGCACTGTAAATTTTTGAATCGGGATTTTTAATCATTTGACTTTCGTCGAGAATAGTGTAATAAAACGGAAATTTTTCGAAACTTTCGATATCATTGCGTAATAAGCCATAGGTTGTAATTACTACATGATATTTTTTTAAATACATTAATTCTTTATTTCTATCGTTGCCTTCGTATTTAAATATTTTTATTCCTGGTGCAAATTTTTTGAATTCATTATACCAATTATGAACAATAGATGCCGGAGCTACTACTAAGTTTGTTGGTTTTATGTTTGATTCTTTCTGAACATTTATAACTCGCTGTAACAACGTTATTGTTTGTAATGTTTTACCCAATCCCATATCATCTGCCAAACATCCACCAAAATTATTAGCATCGAGGTAGCACAACCATCTATATCCTTCAACTTGATATGGACGTAAGGTTGCCTGAATTTCGCTAGGGACTTCGTTGTTGCGAATACCATTGGTATCTATATTTAAAAAACGTGTTTTTAGAGCATCGCTAAAATCTATTGGAAGCCTTTGAATAGTTTTATAATGAATAGTTTTAAGCGAAAATATCTCAGGATCTTGATTTTTAGAACTAAATAAAAATAAATCTTTGAATCGGGCAAACCATTCGGTTGGAATAATTCCTATTTGATTATTTGGTAAATGAACCACAGGGTCTTCCAGTAAAATATTTTTACGCAATCGTTTAAATGGTATTTTATATTCTCCAAACGAAACTACTGCATGAACATCAAACCAATCTATAGAATCTGAAGAAACCGAAATATCTATTTGTGCCTGAAGGTTTTGAATTTTTTTATCGGATTCATCAAATACTTCAATGTTGTATGAATCAATTATATGTTTATGTTCGCGAATCCATTGTAGTATATCATAATATCCATCTGAATTGAAATTTTGAACTTTCCACAAATAATTATCGTTTATTAATTTTTCTTGGTTTAGGAGAGCAATAAAAGATTTTTCAAATTCAAAATCACGATGAATTCTGATATATTTTGGCGTGTTTTTTACATTAGTGTACTCTACGGAATATGCTTGAGGATTCCAAAAATCATTTAGCTTCCACTTTCTATAGCTTATTCCAAATTCTATAGCTGCATTGTTTGATATGTCGCGAACAATACTTGCCGAAATGCTTGGTTTTTCATGAATATCAACAATTTCAAACCCAACATTCGTAACAGTATAATTTTTTATGCAATTTAATACAAATGTGTCGAAATATTGTTGTTCAAATTTTTGAGGTATAAGGATATGTTTTTTAGTAAAAAAAGGTAAGAGTTTTTTGCTGTCGATATTTTGTAAATGATATAATGTTTTTTCCACTAAAAGCAAGCCCGGTGCGTTAGACAATACCACAAAAGGTTTACCCTCCAATGTAACCGGTTTTTCTGACACTACAACATTGAGCCCGTATTCTAATCCGGTAGCCGTTTTATTAAAATTGAATGTAATTTTTGGTTGTTCTTTAGGGAAAAGAATTAAATCTTCTGCATATAAATTAGCTTCACCTTCACGAATATAGAGAGGTATGTTATGTTCGCGAATGAGTTTATAACATTCATATATTTGTTTTTCAATATACGGACGTATTTCTTCAGCAAAATAATCATCTTTAACCTTTTCAAGAAAATCTTTTTGTGCATCTTTTTTCCGTTTTGCAAATCGAGTAAAGAGTTGTTTATCATCATATTTTGCGATTAACGAAATTATTTTTTTTTCGTATGATGCGGTATACATGGTATTCGATTCGGGTAATAAATATTCTACCGGCTCATAGAAGTCTTTATCTGCACTTTTAACAATATTAAAAGGTGCAAGAATCCAACCTATAAGTCTGTGTTTTTGAATAATTACCGCAAAACGAGATTCCATGTTCAGTTTTTAATTCAACGAAAATACCACAAGATTTGAAGTTTTATGTGTTTTTTTTACTTTTTTTTTTAACAGTGAGTTAAAGCGTATTGCATATAATTGCTTTTATGTACTTTTGTATTTCATATTATATATAAAATAATGCGATATTGTATACACTTGGCATATAATGGTACTCGATTTCATGGTTGGCAAAAACAACCAAATGCTCAATCAGTACAATCCTGTGTTGAAGATAGCTTACAAAAAATTATTCGAGAATCTATAGAAATTATTGGAGCTGGTAGAACCGACAGTGGAGTTCATGCATCTTGTTATTATGTTCATGTAGATATTTTTCATCCGATTTCAATTCAGGATATTGTATATAAACTCAATAAAATGTTGCCATCCGATATTGTTATATATGAAATGTTTGAGGTTTCTGCTGATTTTCATGCACGTTTTTCGGCATTGTGGCGAACATATACATATACACTTAGCCTCAAAAAAAATCCATTTACACAAGAAACAGCGTGGTATTATCCGTATCCATTAGATATTCAAAGAATGAATTTAGCAGCACGTGTATTATTCGATTATGTTGATTTTTCTAGTTTTAGTAAACTTCATACGGATGTTTTGAATAATAATTGTACTGTTACCCATGCGTGTTGGAATTCTGTTGAAGATACATTAGTGTTTACCATTACAGCAAATCGTTTTTTGCGAAATATGGTTCGAGCTATTACCGGTACCCTTATTGATGTGGGGCGAGGCACTATAACTATACAACAGTTTCGCGAAATCATAGAAAGTAAAAATCGTCAAAATGCCGGAACTTCAATTCCAGCTCATGGATTATGTCTAGTAGATATAGGATACGATTGGCAATTGTTCCGAAGTAAATAATTTTTGAGATTTAATAAACGATAGGTATTGTGAATTTTGAGCAACAATTAATTTTTTATTACAAATTTTTCGCTAATAATAGAATTATTGGTAACAGTTGATATAACATATATACCGTTTGCAAATGGAGTATATATAGTTGCCGAGTCTGTATTGGTATATACTTTCGAAAATAAAATTTTCCCATCTATAGAAGTTATGAGTATATGATTAGGAATATCGCTTTTTTCAAATGAAATAGTAATTTCGCCTTCTTTGAACGAGTATATTGCCGGATTTCCACAGGTAGAAACGGCTAATATTTTAGAATACACAGTTTTTCCATCGTAATCGGTTTGAGCAAGTTTGTAGTAAACAATACCTTGTGCAAGCGTGTTGTCGTCGTACATGTAGTTGAGTAAAGAATTGCTGTTGCCCGCACCACTTACTGTTGCTATTGCAGTAAATACCATACCATCAAACGAA
Source organism: Bacteroidetes bacterium ADurb.Bin217 (assembly GCA_002069975.1). Classification (GTDB taxonomy): domain Bacteria; phylum Bacteroidota; class Bacteroidia; order Bacteroidales; family UBA1715; genus MWCJ01. The sequence goes on from MWCJ01000041.1 coordinate 17,368, forward strand.
CGGTATATTGTGAAAAAGTCATTGTTTTGTTCCGATGCAGTTTGCCAAGCTATGTGTATTGTGCCATTTGAACACGTAGCATGAAGCATGGTAAGTTCTATGGGGAGGAGTTCATCGCCAAATGGAGTTCCACCATAAAAAGCATCGCGGCATACTTCTGCATTTTCAAATGCTGCTGTTTCGTTTCCTGATACCGAAAAATCACCTTGATTGCCAGGTGTTTCAGTTGTATAATATCCTAATGCAAAGTTTAGTGTGCCCCCTGTATGTATCGTTCCTAGTTGTTCGTTTACAGGTGTTTTGTTGCCACAATAGTATAGGTTTCCTCCATTGTATACTTGGATACTGTTGTTATTAATTCCAGTATATAAACCAACATTTCCAATAAACATATTTGCTCCATCATTTACATTTATTGTTGTGCCACCACCTACACTTGCTTTGAGTCCTTCGACGTATGCTTCTCCATCATTATTTAATGTAATACCGCCCCAATTTAAATCAATAATTCCATCACTATTATTGTCAGAATCTATAAGATAGAGCCCCCCTTCATCAGATATGTTTATTGTTAATCCCCCAGTATAAAGCAGTAAATTCCCATCTTGAATTTGAATTTTCCCTTCTAGTGGTAATGTGCCACTTGCAGTAATAACAATATTAGCATTTTCTACATTAAATATGCTGTTAACTTTATTGTAGAAACCATCGCTTGTAAAAATATTGTTAAATATTACTGATTTGGTTTGAGCTAATTTGTTATACACATTTACGATTCCTCCAATTTCATTGGTAAAGTAGTTCTGAGAATTGCTTGTTGAAGAAAAACTACCACTATATATATTCCATAATCCTGAATTACTAAACCATGTGTTTTGGTCTTTAGTATAATTGCCATACAAATTTAGAATCCCGGTTGCATTATTATAGATTCTTGAAAATGATCCACCATTTTGTGTAATGTTGCCATATACATTAAATAATCCATTGTTTTGAATATCAATATAGTTTAAATATCCGAAATTGGAATACGAAATATTACCTGCCGCTGAAATAGTTCCATTGTTTGTGAGTGTAGAACCTTGCTGCATTAGAATGTTTCCTGGTAATGATAGTGTTACTCCAAAATTTACAGTAAGACTTGTTGCAGAACCGCTTCCAATTTGAAACGTAACGTTGTGACCGGTAATTGCAAGATTTGATGTAAGAGTAGCACTTGTATTATTTATTACATACACTCTATCGTTGCCTGTAAAATTAGGTAAGGCTGTGCCGGAACAATTGGTTAGTTTCCAGTTGTTTGCATTGTGAACATCTCCACTGCAATAAACATATGTTTGTGTTGAAACTGTGCGAGTAGAAGTTCTATAAAAATTTTGCAATGCGGCATTGGTCGTATATACTATTGAATTACCTGAAACTGTCCCGAAAATATTTGTACCGGCACCTCCAGATGTGCTCGAATATACTATACAAGCATTTGATGCGGGTGTTGACGGTAATGTTACGGAAATAGATGTAGAACTTACAGAGCCTGTTGAAATGCTTGTTGCCCATTCATTAGAAGCATTATATGTTACACTTACTACGGGAACTACTACTCCTGTTGTAATTTTTGAAAGAATAAATTCGTAATAGTTTGATGAATTACCAACGGGAAATATATATCGATTCATTGAATTACTTAAGTTTGCTTCAATCGAGCGAGTAAATGTGCCAATGATATACGATGAAGAATTTCCATAACTAACAGCGTCTTGACTTGGATTAGTAACCGTTAGTGTATTTGTAGGAGATGTTGTAACTTTACCGTTAATAAATGTTATATTATTTGTTATCGTTGACGCTCCTCCCGCCATAGTAAGTCCCGCGTTATTGTTGATGCGTAAATTGTAATAGGTAAAATTTGTAATGTTTTGAGCTGAACTTCCTTTGTATTCTATGGTACTGTTTGAAATAGTAAACGGTCCGCTACCAGGTGTAAATGCTCCTGTAATTCCAATAATATTTTTGTTTTGTAATGTGCGAGGTCCACCGGAAATGTTAAGGTTATGGTAATCCATAGCACAAATTGTTGTGTTTGCCGTATTATTGTAATATACTGTTGATGTTCCCGGATCAAATGTGCCAATTAGAGTAACAATTGATTCCTCGCCGGTAAGATATAGATTGTAACTAGCTGCATTAAATGTTGTAATAGCTCCTATTCGCAATTTATTGCGAACAGTAGTGTTGTTTGACAGGGTTTTTGTGCGTCCTATTTCTGTATGTAAATTGTAATAAGATACAGCCGGAATGTTTTGATTTTCTTTACTGCAAAAAACAACGGTACTTCCATTTTGCATTGTACCTAATGTTGGGTTTGTAGTATTCGCAATTTCTAATTTTCCTTTGTTGGCAACATCTATTGTACCTGTATAGGTATATGCAGAAGGTATTGTAAATGTAATTGAATCAATAGAATTTCCTGCAATTACTTTACTGTTAGTTCCACTTATGGTCCAATTTGCGGTTAAAACTACACTTGTTCTATTGGCAATAATATATTGTATGTTATTTGATGTGAAATTTGTAGGTTCTGTTCCTGTTCCATCAGAATTTTGCCCCCAGGTGCTTACATTATGTAAGTCACCAGTAGATTTTGAATAATACGTTTGTGCAAAACTTAATGCGCATATTATTAATAATATAGCAGTGAGTATTCCTTTTAATTTACTGTTATTCATTTTGGTAGGTTTAATGAATTCCATGCAAAAATAATAAAATTCATACGTACAAATACACTTTTTTTATAAAAGTTATTAACTTTTTGTTATTTTTTTGTAACCTATATGTTTTCTGTACGTAAGTCGTTCGTTTTTGACGGTGAAATCAAATGTTTCTTACAAGAAAAATGAAAGATAATTTAGATAAAATTGCTTGATTTGTAGTAGGTTATTCGGTAATCGTAACCTCGTATCCACCGTGGCTGCGGATATTGAGAACTTCTCCGCTTTCGAATATAAGATATTGTCCTTTTATTGCTTTGAGTATTCCCGACACTGATGGTTTTGTATCGAGTTTTACTGATTGAATTTTTGCAAAAGATATAGAGCCGGGGTATAGTATATTTTCAATTTCTGAGTCTATGAGAAATTCTGAATAGTCTTGTAAATAATTTTTTATTACAGATATTTCATGGCGTAAATCGTATTCGGGTGTGTTTTTTACGAGCATTTTTCGCCAATTGGTTTTGTCTGCAACTTTTTGTTTTAATGCTACTTCTAATATTCCTGCGGTATAGCGGTTGGGCGTTTGTGCTATTATGCATGCTTGTATCGCTCCTTGGTCTATCCATCGCGTTGGTATTTGCGTGTTGCGTGTAACACCAATTTTTATATCACTAGTTTCGGCTGCATACACATAATGGGGGATAAGGCAATGGTTTTGTGCATATTCCATATCTCGAGCTATACCAATGTGTGCTTGGCATAATTCGGGACGTAAAACACATTCTTCGGTATGTGGCGATGTGGTAAAACAACGATAGCAATAGCCTTGTGCAAACGATTTATTTGTTTTGCATCCACATTCTATACAAAATATGTTGCCTGTAAATTCTAATGTTATATGTTTGTTTATAAGAGAATTGAGGCTAATAGTTTCGTTATCAAGGTCTAATGAATATTGCACACAGGAATCTACAAGTTGTGTATACATTTTATGTAGTATACCTTTACTCATGTGTTGAGGGAATTGTATGTGTAGATGTAGCTTCGGTTGATAGTTCGTTTGTTTGCATAAATTCTGTTTTTGCATGTTGTGCCAAAAAGTGTAATCGATTGAAAACATTTACCTCGCTTGTACCTCCGTCGAAGTCAAGAAACAATAAATTGGTTTGCGGATACAATGTTTTTATTCGTTTTTCAACTCCTTTTGCAACGATATGATTTGCAATACATCCAAATGGCTGTAAGCTTACCACGTTGTTTACCCCTTCTTGTGCAAACGAAATAATTTCGGCAGGAATCAACCAGCCTTCACCAAATTGATTGGCTAAATCAAGAATTTCCGATGCGTTTTTAGATTCTTGATATATAGAGTGTTTTGGACGATAATAGTTGAAATTTGATGCTATTTTCTCTACTTTTTTGCAATATTTTTCAAATTTATTTTCTAAAAATCCAACGTATAATTTTGTTCCCCACGTGGTTCTTGTAAGATTTTTCTCATGATTTATTTTCATGTTCACAAATTCTTGTATAAAGAAATCTAACAAATCGGGGAATCGTACTTCTATACCTTGTTGAATCAACCAATCGGTTACAAACATGTTGGCATAGGGATTATATTTTAGGTAAATTTCACCTACTATACCTATTTGTGGACGAGGACAGTGGGGGATAGCTAATTCGTTGTAATCAACAACTGCTTGTTTTAATAAGTCTAATATTCCTTTGCTGTCGTTTTTGCGAGCCAATTCTACTGCATTTGCTAAATAGGTGTTGGTCAACTCTTCTGTTCTGCCGGGTATTTTTTCGCGAATTATTGTTGCATAATGCATACGCGACAATATATCGCCAAATAATACTCCTGCTAATACGATATGTATAATTTTTTTCCACTCTATTTCAAATCCGGGTTGTTCGTTTACTCCGTTTCCTGCTGTTGCCAACGAAATTACTGGCACAGTATCAATCCCCGCATGGAGTATTGCTTTGCGTATCAATGCCAAATAGTTCGATGCACGGCATTGTCCTCCTGTTTGTGACATTACTACTGCCGTATTGTTGAGGTCGTATTTGCCCGATTGCAGTGCTTTTACTATATCGCCAACGATAAGGGTAGCAGGGTAACAAATTTCATTGTTTGCATATCGTAATCCTATTTGCACCGATTCTTTATCGGAAACGGGCAATGTTTCCATACTGTAGCCCATTAGTTCAAACGCAGGAGCTATAAATGGTGAGTGAAAACGGGTGAAAAATGGACCAATAATATGTTTTTTCTTATCTTGTTCGGTAAATGGGGGAGTTCTCGAAATTTTTACAGCATCGGTCGATGCAATTTTTGAATCGAGTTCAATTGTCGAAAGTAACGAACGAAGTCGTAATCGCATACTTCCGGTGCTATTGATTTCATCAACACGTATGAAGGTAAATGTTTTGCCCGATTTTTCGAACAACTCTTTCAATTCGTCGGTTATAAAGCTATCTGGGCCACAACCAAATGAATTGATTTGAACAAAATGAACATTGTAATCAGTGTTGTGAATTACCCACTGAGCTGCTTTTAATATTCTGTTAGGGTAATTCCATTGAGCTACATGTAAATAGTCCGTAAGCGAAGTTCCTTCTATATGTAGCATAATTTCTTCGCTTATTACCGATGCTCCCAATTCACAAAGTATATCGGCAGTTTTTTGTTGTACTAACGGGTCGGTATGGTATGGTCTACCGGCAAGCATTATAATTGGTTTTTTGTCTAATTTTGCTCGTTTCAATATGCGAAATCCTTTGAGGCGGTATTGCTCCTTGTAATTCTTTTGTTCGAGCAGTGCGTCTTTAAATGCTCGTTCGAATACAAAACGCGATACTCCTAATTTTTTGAGATATTGCCAACAATTTTTCTTAAGTAAATGTTCTTCTCGAAACGAAATTACCGGTTTATCTATTGGTATATTGTTGCGTTTGTGTTTTGGAATTGAGCTTTTGAGAACTTCCGAATAACTGGAAACAATAGGGCAGTTGAAACTGTTTTTTGCTTCGGGATGTTCATTTTCTTCAAAAATTACCAAAGGATAAAAAATTCGGTCAACCTGTTTTTCCACTAAATTCAATACATGTCCATGAGCTAATTTTGCGGGAAAACAAATATTGTCGGCCATAATAGTTCCTTGTCCTTTTTCGAATATTTTGGTTGTAGATTCGTCCGATAATTGTACCGAAATGCCTGATTTGGTAAACAAAGAATTCCAAAACGGATAATTGGAGTACATGCCTAAAATTCTTGGAATTCCTATAGTTAAAGGTAATTTGTTATGTATTGCTTGTTGTTCGCGGTTAAATAAAATGTCGTATTTGTATTCATAAATATTTTCGCCACGTTCTTTTTGTTGCCCTTTTGAACTAAATACTTTTTCGCATTTATTGCCCGAATAGTGAATTTTATCTGTATTGAATGTAAATTTAGTTACTATACAATTATTATTGCAGCCTTTACATGTAATTTGTCTATTCTCAAATTCTAAAGCATTGTAACGATTTTCGAATGATATACAGCTTGATTGTGTTTGTTTTTTATTCCAAATTTCGTAACTGTAATAAGCGGCTCCCAAGGCCCCCATAAGTTCGGGGTAATTGGTTGTATATATTGGTTTTTGTGTTATAATTTCCATTGCACGAAATACCGATGGATTTTTGAATGTGCCTCCTTGAACCATTATTGCATTGCCCAATACATTCATGTCTTTAATTTGCAACACTTTGTTCAATGCATTTTTTATAACAGAATATGCCAAACCGGCAGCAATTTCCGATATTTCGGCTCCTTCTTTCAGCGATTGTTTTACTTGCGAATTCATAAAGACGGTACATCGCGAGCCTAAATCACAGGGGTTTTGTGCCGAACAAGCAAGTGTGCCAAAATCTTGTGCCGAATAGGAGAGGGTTTGAGCAAAATTTTGAATAAACGATCCACAACCCGAAGAACAAGCTTCGTTGATTTCGATAGATTGAATCGCACCATTTTTTATGAAAATTGCTTTCATATCTTGTCCGCCAATATCCAGAATAAATGATACTGAAGGATTGATTTTTTGAGCAGCAGTGGTGTGAGCAATTGTTTCTACTATGCCATCGTCCATGTTGAATGCCGCATGGAGTAAATCTTCACCATAGCCTGTAACAGCAGACCTGAGAATAGTTATTTGTTCGGTACCAATATGTTTTGCACAGGCTTCTATACCCGTAATTGCAGCTTGTATGGGGTTACCATTGTTGGTGCTGTAATAGTGAGCCAGTAGTTCGGCTTGTTCGTTCAAAAACACCACTTTGGTAGTGGTAGAACCACTGTCGATACCCAAAAATATTGAAATTGGCGCGTGTGCATCTGCCATGTTTTTTTGTGGTATCCCGAGAATTTTTTGCTGTTGTTTCCAATCTACAAATACCGATTCCGATGAAAATAAGGGTTCCAATCGGTTTTTCGTAATATTTTGTGTTTTATGAGTAATGGCAGAAATGATAGAAGAAAATGATTGTTTTTCTAATGTTTGTGCGTGTAAACTGGCTCCCCACGCAGGAAAATATTGTCCATGTTGTGGAACTGTTGCGGTAGTTGAATTATGTTGTAGTAAGGAGTTGAAAGCGTTTTGCAACGATTCAATAAACGTAAGCGGACCGCCGGTAAATAATATGTGTGGCTTAATATCTACTCCACGTGCCAATGAATTTACAACCTGTAAGCTTACCGCATGAAATACCGATGCTGCTATATCTGCCAAGGGAACTTTTCTGCTTATTAAATTTTGAACATCTGTTTTTGCAAACACCCCACAACGCGATGCAATAGGGTATATGGTAGTATGTTGTTTTGCTAAGGCGTCAAGTTCGCTTGTCTCTACGTTAAGCAACGATGCTATTTGGTCTATAAATGCACCGGTCCCACCTGCACAACTACCATTCATGCGAATATCCGGTGCTTTGTTTTTTTCGAAAAATATGATTTTTGCATCTTCACCTCCAATATCTATTAAAGTCTTTGTATGTGGATATTGACTTTGAATAACTACCGACGATGCTATAACTTCTTGAACAAAGGGTAAAGCGTGTTGTTCTGCTACTCCCATTCCGGCACTACCGGTAAAACATATAGATATATCAGATTCATGTGGAAATTGTGATGCTATATCCTGCAAAATTTCAAGTATATTTTCGAGAATACGTGCTTTGTGCCGTTGGTATCGAGAATACAAAATTGTACCGGAATCGTTTGTTACTATGGCTTTGGCTGTAGTGGAGCCAATATCAAATCCTATATTCAAAATATAATCATTTAGTTATGCAAATCTATATTGTTTTTTTTTGTAAGCAATACTTCGTGTTTAAATTTTTTATGCTTAGTAAAATTTTGTATATGTAGATGTCAAGTTTCACAAGGTTGTTTATGATAACTTGTATTAATTATTTTCAAAGATAAAACTTTATTTTTAAATTCATCAGGTTTTTGTAAAAATATTTCAGGTTTAATTTCAAACCATTTTTCAATAGCATCAAAAGGCGTTTTCACATTAAGCTCTTTTCTCAAACTACCGTGCCTTCTATAAAGAATGTAATACATCAAAAACTTTAATAGTTCTTCTTGCATTTCATCCTTATTATTATATTCATTTATCTTAATTGTTTTATTTTTTATAATTCCATTTACTCTTTCAACCATTCCATTTGTTTTAGGAGTTGCAGGTTTTGTAAGCCTGTGTTCAATATTATTCTCATTACATACAACATCTAATTTAGATGGCTTTTGACAATAA
>MWCJ01000042.1 GCA_002069975.1 Bacteroidetes bacterium ADurb.Bin217
TTACAAATGTATCCACCATCTTATATACAGCATGCAGAACTATTTGTTTTGCCGATGTTCTGCTTCTCGACACACTATGTATAGTTGCCGTTTTTGTGAACCGCGTTTTGTCACCCGAAACAAACTAACCAAGCAGGCTCAAATGCCCAAATCTATTACGAATTAGGCAATTATACATAAGGCGTTGTTAGCAACTGTAAATTTCTTTAATTACTATCCATTTATTACTTTCTCTTTTGAAGATTATTATTTTCTCAATCGGATTTTTATCTCTTTCATATTTTATCATTCTTATAAATGCAAAATCTGAGTTTACAAAAATAATGTTGCTTAGTTCAATTTTTGTTTTTTGATAAAATTTTCTTACTAAACTGTTAGTGAATTTCAATTTTAGACCAACCAGATAATCAGAACTCCAACATGGGTTTGTTTTTAGTTGGTCTTTTATATTTGGAAAATTGATTAATGTAACACTCTCAAGATATTTCAGTGTAGATTCTTTAAAAACAGTTTCTCTTGACCTTTTCAAATTAATATCAATCGCACATCCTCCTAAATTATTTGTTTCTTTTTCGATTTTAGGATATTCATAAGAAGAATTTGTTGTATCAACATAATCAATTCCTAATTCCTTTAAAGTTGGATTAAAAACTGGGTATCGAAATAGATAAATTCTTTTCCCAACTTCATTATTATTTATTGCAAAAAATATATCTTTTATGTCGTTTTCATTTTGACAAAAAGTAAAACTTGAGATAAAAAATAATGGTAATAATATAAAGTGTTTCATTCTCTTTTTTTTATAGTTGCTAACTATTATATACATCAATTTTTATCATACATATTACAAATCTTAGTAAATCACAAAAATTAATACAATAATTCAAGTTTCAAATCTACACAAAAATACGAATACCTCAAGGTTTTTTTTTGAAAAAAATGAATCGCTATTGCGGTGCCGAGATTACAAAAACGGTTTTTTGATTTCTAATATCGGCTATATAGCAGCTTTATATTATATTTGCCAAAATTTTATACATGCAATTTACTATATCATCAAACGATGCTCTCTCGCAAGCCCGTGCCGGGACTATTATTACCGACCATGGTACTATTCTTACCCCTATATTTATGCCCGTAGGCACGGTAGGTTCTGTAAAAGGTGTGCATATGCGCGAATTACGCGATGATATTAAAGCTCAAATTATATTAGGAAATACCTATCACTTATATCTTCGTCCGGGTTTAGATACTATTCACAAAGCCGGCGGATTGCATGCGTTTAACGGGTGGAATAAACCTATACTAACCGATAGTGGTGGATATCAGGTATTTTCGCTTTCGCACAATCGTAAACTTTCCGAAGAGGGTGCAGTGTTTAAATCGCATATCGATGGCTCTAAACATATGTTTACCCCCGAAAATGTTGTTGACACGCAACGCATAATAGGTGCCGACATTATAATGGCTCTCGATGAATGCACTCCGTATCCTTGCGATTATAATTACGCAAAAAAATCAATGGAACTTACCCACCGTTGGCTTGCTCGCGGGGTTGAGCAGTTCAAAAAAACCAACCCGGCATATGGTTATTCTCAAACATTTTTTCCTATTGTACAAGGAAGTGTGTATAAAGATTTGCGTGCACAATCGGCCGAATGTATAGCATCACACAATATGGAGGGTAATGCAATTGGAGGATTGAGTGTAGGTGAACCGGTAGACGATATGTACGAAATGTTGAGCGTGGTAAATTCAATTTTACCTACCGACAAACCTCGCTACCTAATGGGTGTAGGAACTCCGGTAAATATTTTGGAAGCTATAGCCTTGGGCACAGATATGTTCGACTGCGTAATGCCTACCCGAAATGGCAGAAACGGCATGCTGTTTACGTGGAATGGCATAATAAACATAAAAAACAAAAAATGGCAAAATGATTTTAGCCCAATTGACGAACAAGGTACCTGTTATGTTGATTTGCATTATACAAAAGCGTATCTTCGCCACTTAATATATGCAGGCGAAATGTTAGGTGCTCAAATAGCAAGCATTCATAATTTAGCTTTTTATATAGATTTGATAACACAAGCTCGCGTACATATAGTACAAGGCGATTTTACCGAATGGAAAAAAACTATGGTGTCACAACTCAGTCAACGATTATAATTGTATGCTAAAAAAACTCGACATATATATAATTAAGCGGTTTTTAGGAACTTTTTTCTTTGCTATAGTAATAATTATGACTATAGCCATAGTATTTGATATTCAAGAAAAATACGAAGAATTTATCAAAAACTCGGCTCCTCTTCGCGAGATTATTGTAGATTATTATCTCAATTTTATCCCCTATTATGTGAATTTATTTAGTGCCATGTTTGTGTTTATTTCTGTAATATTTTTCACATCGAAAATGGCTCAAAGTGCCGAAATTATAGCAATTCACGCCAGTGGTATTAGTTTCAATAGGTTTTTGAGACCATACATGATTTCGGCTACTATTATAGCTATACTTTCGTGGTTTCTTATTATGTATATAATTCCGGAATCAAACAAAGTAAAACTTGCATTCGAAGATAAATATGTGTTTACTCGGTTTCAAAATTGGGAACGTAATATTCACAGGCAAGTTCGCCCGGGAATTTTTGTATACATGGAAAGCTATAACGTAGATGCGGAAAACGCATTTCGGTTTTCTATGGAAAAATACGAGAATGGAAAATTGGCATCAAAACTTACCAGCGATTACGCACGCTGGGATGCCGAAAAAGAAAAATGGATAGTGTATAATTATGTAATTAGAACTATTTCGGAGGGCAAACAAACTATAACAACCGGACAGATAATAGATACTGTTTTTTATTTAGTTCCCGAAGATTTTAAAATGAGAACTATGTATGTCGAAAAAATGAACATAGACGAACTTAACGACTACATAGAAGTGCAGAAATTACAAGGTACCGATAACATTAACAGGCTTTTAGTTCAAAAATATCAGCGTTGGGCATATCCATTTTCCAACTTTATTCTCACGCTTTTGGGTGTAAGTTTATCGAATCGCAAAAAACGAGGAGGAACTGTCATAAATATTGTAATAGGCTTAGCTTTATCGTTTTCGTACATTATGCTTATGCAGGTAACCACCACCTTTACTATAAATTCCGATTTAGATCCGCGTATAGCCGTGTGGATACCCAATATTATTTACAGTATAATTTGTTTCTTTTTGTATCGAAAAGCACGAATATAATGATACGTTTGATTGTTCCTACAGCAGACGGTACCAACACATTGTATGTACCCCATTTGAACGAACATTATCATTCTACTTATGGAGCCAACGAAGAATCTAAACATATATATATTAGCCAAGCTTATGTACATTCGCCAAATCCGTCACCCACGGTATTAGAAATAGGGTTTGGTACCGGACTCAATGCTATGAATACTTGCATAGAAGCATTGACACAACAACGAAAAACTACCTATATCTGTTTTGAAAAATATCCGTTGCAGATAGAAGAAATTCAACAGTTGCAATATCACACAGTATGGCAACCCCACCATCAAGGCTACTTTTGGCACATACATTCATGCCCATGGAATACCGCCATAGCAATTCATCCATATTTTACAATAACTAAAATACAAGCTGATATATGCACACTCCATTCGTTTCCTTTGTGCGATATTGTATACTTTGATGCATTTGCTCCCGAAAAACAAGCAGATTTATGGACCGAAGAAATATTTGCTCGAATATATGCTAGCATTTCCCATACAGGTATTCTTACAACGTATTGTGTAAAAGGCAACATTCGCCGACTTTTACAATCTATAGGATTTACTGTTGAAAAAATTCCCGGACCGCCTCAAGGTAAACGAGAAATTTTACGTGCTATTAAACAATAATTGATTTGTAGCCACTAAGGCTCAAAAAAAAATACCTTACGTAATGCCGCTCCTCCGGAGCTTTATATTATTACACGTGTTGTGTGCTACCATAATTTCACTCCTACGGAGTTTGGATTCCGCGTTGTATTTTTCTACTAAGCTTATACACAAACGGTGCAATGTTTTACCTCAAATCTTGTATTTTAAACGAATGCACCATATCGATAGAGCACCGAATATCCACAAACACGCTACCCCATAGTAGTAAAAAAAAAAAATATCAATCCTTCGGGATTATAAAAAAGACTTTAAGACATTCAGACACTCAGACATTCATCCCATATCAACAAAAAAATCATAAGAATTTGAATCGATTAAAAAAAATTGTATATTTCCAAAATTTTTTGAAACTACGTTTTTTTATTAACAAAATAATTTTGGATCAAAACACACATATACAGAATGGCAATTGGGACGCGGTGTTTGAAACCATATATGCTCAATATTATACAGGATTGTGTACCTACGCACATTCATTTATTCCCGATGCCGACGAAGCCGAAGAGATTGTTCAAGGCATAATTCTTAAAATGTGGGAGCAAAAAGAAAATCTTGAAAATATTATATCACTTAAATCATACTTGTTTCGATCGGTTAAAAATACTTGTTTGAATTACATTAAACATCAAAAATTAGAAGAACGCTATCGAGAAAAAGCATGGGTAGAACTAAAAAAAATAGAATCGGATTTTATAGATCCATATCACAATACCGAATTAGAATTTCAAATAACCGAAGCTATTAAAGAATTACCTGAACGATGCCGCGAAGTTTTTGAAATGAGTAGATTTGAAGGCAAAAAAAACAAAGAAATTTCGGAGCATTTCGATATTTCTATAAAAGCCGTAGAAGCCAATATTACCAGAGCTTTGAGCACGTTAAGAAAAAAGATTAGCGAATATATGCAAACAGAAAAACCGTTAGTAGTATTGTTAATAATTTCTTGTATCATATAGGGTATTAATTATAAACTTTGTCATACTTTTGTAACAAATTAATTTACAGACATGAACACAGAAGAACTAATAACAAGATATTTGACCAACGAGAATTCAGCTCAAGAAAATTCTATGCTGTTGGAATGGGTTATTAGTAATGAAGCTAATAAAAAAGAATTTATACAAGCATGTCAAATATGGCATAACACATCATTACTCAATTCAAAATTCGACAAAAACAAAGCATATACATCGTTCGCCAAAACTATTGCAACAAAACAAGCAAAAGGTAAAACATTCTCATTGTGGAAAACAATAAGTGCTGTTGCGGCAGTTGCTATATTAACTATAGGAATATTCTTTGTGTTACAACCATCAAATTCCAATACTCTTACAGTAGCTAACAATTCCGATGCTATTAAAACAATAGTACTAAGCGATGGCTCACAAATAATATTGCAAAAAGGAGCAAGCCTAACGTATCCCGAATCATTCGAGTCCGACAATCGCTCTGTTTCTACTACAGGTACTGTGTTTTGTTCGGTAACTCCCAATCCAAATGCTCCATTTGTAGTATCTACCAATTCACTAAGTGTTGAAGTTAAAGGAACTTCGTTCGAAGTAAGTCCGTCGAAGGTTATTGTAGAAAGTGGCGTAGTTGAAGTTACTTCACAATCAAATTCTATTACCCTTACAAAAGGTGAACGTGTTGATTTGACTGATGGAATACTATCTAAATCAATTAACAATGACATAAATTATGCTTCGTGGAAAACAGGCATATTATATTTTAACAATACTCCTTTGTCAACAGTATTTAAAGATTTAGAACGTCATTTTAATTGCAGATTTACAATTACTAACAAATTGCTTGAATCTGAGAAACTTACAGGTACTTTCGAACAACAATCATTAGAAAATACATTACTAATGATTCAAGAGGTTTTTCCGGAAATAGAGTTTGTTTCTACAAACGCTTCTACCTTCGAGGTTAAATAATTTCACGCTTTGTTTACTTATCGGTGGAAGTCTGCCATATTATGATAGTATTCGATAAAGAAAACTATCGCTACTATTTATTATAATCATTGTTTTTTGTACATTTGTTGTGTATATTGTTTATGTAATAACATTCAACACTCATGTATGTTTAAAAAAGTTCTGTCTTTTTGTTGTTTCATTTGTATAATTTCTCACATAAGTTATTCGCAAACAGATGTGTTGAATACAAAAATTTCGTATTCGGCAAGCAACAAGCCTTTGACAGAAGTTCTTCGTGATATTGAAAAACTTACAAATTTTCGATTTACATTTAATAGTTCAATAATTCCTGATACTGAAATTGTTACTATAACCATACAGCAACAAAGTTTAGATGAAGCATTGACACTCCTATTAAAAAACAAATATTCCTATAAACTTTTTGGTAATCAAATACTTATAACAGAATTTCAACATAAAAATCAAACACCTACTCCCGAACCAAAAGTTCAAAAGCCCCCTACCCCCAAACCAAAACCAAAACAAGTAATAGATACCATACGAGTATACGATACAGTAAGGACTCAAGTAACCGATACCATTACGGTTCAGGTGTTTGACACAATAGTATACACCCAAACTAAATATAAAAAGGCGTATGAAAAACCCGTATCATTTCTTAATTTTGCTTTGTACACGGGCTCGTTGCTATCTATACCCATTACAACAGGGGCTCTGCATACCGATTATAAAGAACGATTGCAAAAATCTGATCATTTAGGAATAGGTAGTTCGAAAACACTTTCGGTACGGTATTCAAAACAAGATGTGTCATATGGTGCATCAATACAATATTCTAATATAGTTTTTTCAAATACCTATAGCTCTACCATGTATGTAGACGACGGAACAACAACCTATACCGATACCCTATGGTATTGGAAGTATACAAAACTATTTACCTATTACAAATTTAATTCTACGGGCGATTCCGTGGCAATATCCGTATACGATTCCCTCTACACTTATAGGTTAGAACAGAATCCTAAAAAAGTAGAAGTTACCGATCATGTTACATCGCATGTGTCATTACAATATATTTCTATACCGTTAGAATTAGGGTATACATTTACGGTGTTTGACGATATTTCTTTAGAACCATCTATTGTGTGGATTCCCCACATACTCGTTGTTCGTAAAGGACTCTACCCTGGTGTAAGCACTAACAGTGTTGACATAAAAGACTTACCTATAAAACGACTAACATATTCTATAGGAGTATCGTGCAATATAGGTATGCAAGTATATAAAGAATTTGGCATAGCAGTTAAACCACTTATATTTGTGCAACCTAAAGTATACAAAAATCAAAATAAATTTCAACAAGCCATTCCTACCTTAGGTATTGAATGGGGAATAACATATACATTTCCGTATGAAATTTTTTAAATTCATACTTATATTAATTGTTTTTGCAACAGCATATATGCAAACAAAGGCACAATATTTACATTTTGCCGGAGGATATATGTTTTCGGTTTTCGTATGCAACAATCAACAAATATATACTTGGGGCGACAATTACTACGAACAATTAGCTCGAACGAACACAACATGTTCGTATAAAATACCTTGTATTGCGTCTATACCGTATTCTGTAGTAAGTGTTGATGCGGGATTTGGCGGATTTTGTGCTGCAGTAACCAATAATAACCAAGTAATAACATGGGGCTCTAATTACTATGGAGAATTAGGTAGTGGAGAAAACTGCACCCCACTATGTTCTCGCATTTCGGCAGATAGAGTTTTAGGAGGAGAAACGGGGAATACATTTTTAGAAATGGTTCAAACAGTGAGTATAGGACAATCGCACGCATATGCATTGCTCAATACCGGCGAAGTAGTAGCATGGGGAAGCAATGCTTACGGTCAACTAGGTGATGGAACAACAAATAACCGAAATACCCCAGTTTTTGTAAAAATATCAAATACTGAACGACTTCAAAATATAGTAATGATATCGGCAGGAGGTAATCATGGATATGCACTTACCGCCGATGGATATGTGTATGCCTGGGGAAACAATCAAAACAATCAGTTAGCATGCGGTAATTCAAATTCGCAATCGTATGCAAAACTTGTAATTGATAAGAATAATAATCCCGTTACAGGAATTACAGCCATAGATGGTGGTCGAAATTTTGGATTACTACTTCGCAACAGTTCTATGGTTATGGGGTTGGGTGCATATAAAGGAAGTGATTGGGGACCTAAAGGAAAAATTTACACAACCTATACGTATGCAGAACTTGTTTCGGGTGGTCAAACCCCCAATTATTATCTAGAAAATGTTGTAGCTATATCGGCAGGGTACAATCACAGTTTAGCTATAGTAAAAGAACAAAATCAAACATACGTAGTTGCTTGGGGCGACAATTTATTCGACGATTTAACTGATGATACCGGTGGGCAAATAGGTACAGGCACGCTAACTACCCAACAATATTATATCCCCCACTATGTATTACGATTGGCTAATACAAAAATTAGCGGAGCTGTTTCGGTAGTCGCCGGCTGTGGAGTTTCATATATTCAAACTTATAATGCACAAACAAATGCAAACGAATTTTGGGTATGCGGATCAAACGAAAAAGGACAATTAGGCACGAATGATTTGTATGACAGACTATACGCAACAAGAATTGACCAAGGATTGTGTAACCCATACTGTGCTCAAACTTCGTTAGGTAATAACAAATCGTATTGTATACCATTTAACGAAGCCATACGAACCAATCTTTCGCCTACTCAATATTCATTTGCTTGGTACAAAAACGGGAATATTTTACCCGAAATTGCCGACTCATTAGTTGTTTCGAGTATTGGCACGTATAAAGTCCGTATTAGTTACAATTCTCATGAATGCCCCGAATATTATTCTGAAATAGAAATAAGTGAACAAGAAAAAAATTATATTCCTATAATTTCATCATATTGCGACAACAACATACAATTTAAAGTTATTGGAGAGGGGACATATTCCTGGTACAACGGTAAATACGGATATCAATTAGGCAGTGGTAATAGCCTTACTGTTTCACGTTTTTTTACCGAAGAGATTCTACCCGACAGTTTGTATAGAGTGTGGATTGAATCAGAAAATAATTGTCAACGAATGCCCTTGCAAAGTATTAAAAAGTGCAATTGCTCAACTCCACCTCCTACCGCCACCGACACATCATCGTGTTACAACCGAAATTATTTTGTATTTGCCTTGGGCGATAGTGTAATTTGGCATAGCGACCCCACTCTACAATCGCCGTTAGCAATGCAAAATATTCTTGAATTAGAAAATTTAGGTATTGGTACCCATACATTATATGCAACACAAGTAATAAATAGATGCGAAAGTTCGGCTACAGCTGTTGATTTATTATTGTACTACTGTGACCCTTGGTTTACCGTATCGGGAACAGTGCTTGCCAACAATGAAAGAGTAGCTGAGACTAAAGTATTGTTAGTAGATTCCGAATCATCAACAGCTCTCGATTCGTGCACTACAAATCATCTCGGACAATTTACGTTATACTCACATAACAACACAGCTAACATACTAGCTCGTGCTCATAACGAACACTATTTGAATACCTGGGCTGGCAATAAAACATTGCAACAACTTGCCTATGATTTTATAATTGATGCTCATATTACCGGTGTTCAAATTCATTTGCAACCTATAAGTTCAGATATTACTGTTCCTATAAAGCCCGAACATTTGTGGGAGCATGCCGACGAAATACTTGTATACAACATGCATGGACAATTGCTCGAAAAAGCAGTGGAATTATCAAATATTAACGATTTGCAGATTCCGCAAGGACTATACATACTTATACTGTATGCCAATAAACAAAAACTTGCACACATACTTTGGAACAAATGAATATAGAAGAAGTTCGAGAATATTGCCTGCATTTACCTGCTACCGAAGAATGTTTACCTTTCGATGAATACACCTTGGTATTTAAAGTAGGTAATAAAATGTTTGCATTGCTCAATTTAGATAACACAGGTACTATGAATCTAAAATGCGATCCGGAATATGCCATAGAATTACGCGAGCAGTATTCGTCAATTATACCGGGGTATCATATGAACAAAACACATTGGAATACAATATATTTCGAAGAATTAGATTCTAAATTTCTCAAAGAATTAATTCACCATTCATATAATTTGGTAATAGCGGGATTACCTAAAAAAAAACAGGCAAAACTACGATTTGAGTAAGAGTTCTTTAAACGAATGTAATCCGTTTTCAAATGCATTAATAGCATCGTGCAGAGAGCAAGCTCGCCTACCGCCAGCAGCATTCAAATGACCGCCTCCATTAAAATATTTTGCAGAAAACTCATTTGCAGGAAATTGTCGTTTCGATCGAAACGACACCTTTGTTGTATTGTTTTCGTATTCAGTAAACAATGCACAAAACACTACATCTTTTATAGCTAACGGATAATTTACAAATCCTTCGGAATCGCCTAACTGAAAATTATGTAATTTTTGATTTTCAATAGTAATATACATATACGCTGTTTTATATTCAGGCATAAATACAAAATTGTCTTTGAGAATTGTTCCCAGCAATTTCATTCTATCATAAGAAAACACATTAAATATGATGTCGTGAATAGCCGTTTTATTAATACCTTTTTGTAATAAATGAGCAATTATATGATACAATTCAGGACGTCCTGAATTGTGCGACAATCCGCCGGTATCTGTAATTATGCCGGTGTATAGCGATTCTGCAATTTGCGTATTCAAATACTGCTCGTATCCACAACCAATAATAGTATGATATACCAACTCCGAAGTTGAACTCGCTTCCGTAACAGAAATGGCAACCTTTGCAAAACACTCAGGATTTGGATGATGATCTATTAACACATGCGGTGCTGTACTTTTTAGTATACTTTCACCCAATTCTTCTAATCGCGATAAATTATTAAAATCTAAACAAAAGAATAATTCAGTATGCAATAAGCAATCTAACACCTCTTGTTTTTGTGTGTCGAATTTTAATATTTCGGAATACCCCTGCATCCATTGTAAATTATCGGGACAATTATTGGGTGTAATTACCGTAACCGTTTTGTTTAGTTGCCGCAATACTCCAGCCCATGCCAATGAAGAACCTATAGCATCGCCATCGGGATTAATGTGAGTTACTATGCTAATGCGAGATGAACTCTGCACTAATTGCATAATTTGAGTAAATAAGGTTTGTTGAATGTCCATACACTGTTATTTTTTAACAACCGAAACTAATTCTAAATCAAACTGCACCGTAGTAAACGGAGGGATAGATCCATCGCTGGTACCTTTTTCGCCCCAAGCCAAATCACTGGGAACAATTATTACCGCTCGTTCTCCCTGTCGCATTGTACTCAAAGCATGTTCTATTCCCGGAATTACTTGCCACTGCGAACCAAATTCAAATTCTAAAGAAGTAAAATGATTAATTATTTCACCACTCAACACACTACCTTGATAGCGAATTGTTACCACATCACCCGATTGTGGAATAGTTCCGGTACCTTGAGTTACTACTGACTTGTATATACCTTGTTGCTTTTGAAATTGCATACGATGCGAAGCTAAGAACTTTTGAATATAAGTTTGCTCATATTCTAATTTACTTGCAAGCCATATGTTATATTCTTTAACCTTTTGTTCGTAGGTTATTGCATCGTTTACCGATACTATGGTAGCTGTAATGAACAATTCTTTAGTTTCCGAAAACAAATCAGCATATTCGGGAGGCATAATTTCGCGAATACAACGAGTATTAGGAGTAATAAATGAAATACTATCACCTTGTTTTACATTATGCAATATAAGTGGTAAACATATAGAATCAGTAGTATTTACTTGAATAATAAAAGTATCGAAAAATCTAAGTGAATCAGTTTCGGGAGAAGATATATATATTTCGGCAGAAACATAATCGGTATTTTTTGATTTCAAATAACCATCGGCAAATGAATGCAGTTTGTACCAATACCCAAGCTCATGTTCAGTATAGCCATCGTATTTCGAAAATGAACTATTACATGCAACACTCAATACAACTATAATACAAAAAACTAACTGCTTCATATCAAAAAAAAGCCTTACCCAAAAGGTAAGGCAAAATTATTATTTTCTTAATTTTTGTTGCTCTCGAGCCATTTTTTCGAGACGTTCCTGAAAGCTTGATTTCTTTTTGGGATTCTTTTTATTGGCTTCAATTTTTGCTAATATTTTTTTATCGTCAATCATTTGCCGAATTATAAATGTTTGCAGCAACGTAATAACATTGGCTAAAAAGTAATAATAACTTAAACCCGATGAATAACTATTGAACCAAAACACCATCATAATAGACATTATCCACATCATAACTTTCATATTTGGCATACCCGGTGTAGTTACTGTATTTGCCATATTTATTTGGTTAACAAATATCATAGAAACAGCCATAAGTAAAGTAAACAAACTCACATGGTCGCCATAGAATGGAATTGAAAACGGTAAACTGAAAATAGAATCGTAACTCGATAAATCTTCTGCCCATAAAAAGCTTTCTTGACGAAGCTCTATAGACGCCGGAAAAAAACGAAACATTGCAATAAGTATAGGGAACTGTATTAACATAGGTAAACAACCACCCATAGGATTTACACCAGCTTTCCGATACATTTCCATAGTAGCTTGTTGACGTTTCATTGCATCGCCCGGATTCGGAAATTTAGCAGTAATTTCTTCTGTTTGAGGTTTTAACACACGCATACGAGCTGTAGACAAATATGATTTGAAGGTAAGGGGAAACAACGATACTTTTAAAATAATAGTTAACAATAAAATTATTAGACCAAAATTTGTAAGAAAACTATTTAACCAATTGAAAATAGGAATAATAGCATACTTCGTAATAAAACCAAACCTCCCTAAATCAAGAACACCTTCGATTTCGGCACCTTGAGCTTTAAGTGTTGGATAATGATTAGGTCCGAAATAAAACGTCATTGCATTAGTTTCTTGTTTAGGCATAAACAATTCGGTTGCAAATATTTTAAGAGAACTGTCATTTTCTGATAATGGTTTTGCAATAACTTCACCTCCGCGTTCGAAATTATCCTTAGCTATAAGAATAGCCGAAAAATATTGATATTTAAAACCTACCCAACTCACTTTACCGGTCAACTCTTCTTTTTCGGGTTCATCAGCATGAGCATTCAAAGTTTCAACATCGTCTTCGTTATATTTCCAAACAATATTTGTATTCTGACCTTCAATTTCTCGCGATTTTTCGAAACTATTCATATATGTTTCCCAATACAAATTCAAACGCGATTCTTTAATGTATTGATCCATACCTTTGGTATGAATTTGTAAATCTACAGCATATGAATCGGGAGCAAGAGTATAAACATATTCAATATATGCAAATTCTGAAGCATGCAATCTGTAGGTAATACTTTGCAATGAATCTTTTGATGAACTTTGCGAAACTTTAATAAAAAACAAACTATTAGTTGATTTTCCAATTTCGCTTAATCGAAGTCCAAATTTAGTACTATCGCCAGCTAATAAATGTAAAGGTTTTTGATAATATGTTTTATATTCGTTCAAATGCACTCTATAAGGTTTACCTCCTTTATTCGAAAATGTTACCGACATTTTATTATTCTGTAACACATCAAATTGTTCGGTACCCACTGCAGCATCGGCATATCGTCCAAATTCTTTTTGAATATTTGATTTTTTTACAGAATCGGGCATTACAGCTTCATTAATTTGAGTTTGTTGCTGTAATAGAGCAAGTGAATCTTCAACTTGTCGAGTAAGCTCTCTTTTTTTATATTCTACTTGTTGAATTGAATCAACATAGCGTTGTTGTTTTGCTATTTCTTCGTCGCTCGGTTTTGTAATAAAAAAGTATGCAAGTATAAATAAAGCTATAAGTACAGTACCAATAATTGTATTTCTATCCATTGTTGTTATATTAAATAATTGAAGGGCAAAAGTAAGAAAAACTTGCTAATGCCACATACGAATTCTACGCAATTTATTGTTTTATTTTCGTTGTTTTGCAAATGCAATTGATGCTTTAACAAACGACTGAAATAGTGGATGAGGTGCTACAACAGTACTTCGGTATTCCGGATGGAATTGAACTCCCACAAACCATGGATGCGTAGGAATTTCTACTATTTCCACCAATTCGGTTTCGGGATTAATCCCTGTAGCAATCATACCGGCTTGTTCAAATTCACTTAAATACGTATTGTTAAACTCGTATCTATGTCTGTGACGCTCAATAATTGAATCTGCTTGATATATTTTATGAGCATTTGAACGTTTTTTTAACACACAAGGATATCCGCCTAAGCGCATAGTTCCCCCCATATCCGAGACATTTTTTTGTTCTTGCATAATATCTATTACAGGGAATGGTGTTGTTCTACTCATTTCGGTAGAGTTTGCCTGTTTATATCCTAATACATTACGAGCGAACTCAATTACGGCACACTGCATTCCCAAACAAATTCCAAAAAATGGTACTAATTGTTCGCGGGCATATTTAATAGCCAAAAACTTACCTTCAATACCTCTATGACCAAAGCCGGGAGCTACTAAAATTCCGGCACAATTTCCTAATTTTTCGGATACATTTTCATCGGTTAACTCTTCGGAATGAATTAATGAAATTGAAACTTTGCATTCCAAACTTGCACCTGCATGTACAAACGACTCTATGATTGATTTATATGCATCTGCCAATTCTACATATTTTCCAACCAATGCTATTTGAATAGTTTGTTTTGGATTTTTGTGTTTATCTATAAATGTTCGCCACGGAATTAGAGCAGGTTGTTCGCCTACTTTCATTTTAAATTTTTTGAGTATGGTAACATCAAGTTTTTCTTCGAGCATTGCAAGTGGCACTTCGTAAATTGTAGCCATATCTCGAGCTTCTACAACCGAATCCATGTCTACATTGCAGAACAAACCTACTTTTTTCTTCAAATCAGCAGACAGTGGTTTTTCTGTACGCAATACAAGCACATCGGGTTGAATTCCTGCTTCAAGCAAATGTTTTACCGAGTGTTGTGTTGGTTTAGTTTTAAGTTCACCGCTTGCAGCCAAAAACGGAACAAACGTAAGATGAACAAATAAACAACGCCCCTCATGTTCCCATTTCATTTGACGAACAGCTTCTATAAACGGTAACGACTCAATATCACCAACGGTCCCACCAATTTCAGTAATTACAAAATCAAATTCACCTTTAATACTTACTAATTTAATATTTCGTTTTATTTCGTCGGTAATATGAGGAATAATTTGAACCGTTTTTCCCAAAAAATCACCACGTCGTTCTTTTTCGATAACATTTTTATAAATCCTACCGGTAGTAACGTTATTAGCTTGAGTTGTAGGTGTGTTTAAAAAACGCTCGTAATGCCCCAAATCTAAATCAGTTTCGGCGCCATCTATAGTTACATAACATTCACCATGTTCATATGGATTAAGAGTTCCCGGGTCGATATTTAAATAGGGATCGAGTTTTTGTATGGTTACTTTATAACCTCTTGATTGCAACAATTTACCAATTGATGCAGAAATAATACCTTTTCCTAATGACGAAGCAACTCCACCTGTTACAAATATAAATTTTGTCTTACTCACCGCTTAATTAATTTTGTAAAAAACACTAATGATTACTGAACTTTAATAATTTTTGCTCTCATTTCCTCTATTTGAGCATTGAGCAATTTAATATCATCTTCAACCAACAATTTGTCACCAAAGCTTACATATATTGCATCAATCTTTTTTAAATCTTGTAAAATTTCGTTTACAAAAATATTATCTCCTTCGTTTAAATTAGTTAATAATTCAATAACTTTTTGCAAATATTCATGTTGTTGAATTATTTTAGTTGCCAATTTAGCTTTGGCTTGTCGCGATTTAAAATAGGGTAATAATTCGGTGGTTATGTACATATTTTCAATCCAACTCCCTACAATTACCAGAGTTGAAAGTAAAAATTGATCTTCGCTTTTAAGCATTTTTTTTACATTGTCGTATGCTACAAAAATTATATTTATCAAAGAATCTTTATTTTCAACATTTGATTGGTATTCATCCATAGTTTCTTGGTCAAACGCCATGGCTACACCTATTTGATCAGCCAATTGTTTAGAAACCACCATATATTTTATAGAAAATTGAGACTGTCCAAAATGAATCAAATAATTTAAATCGGCACCATACACCCCTAAATTTACAGCCTTAGAACGACTTGTAGTATATAATTTTCCGTTGTCGTAATTGTTTAACAACGATGCATTATATATAGTAGTATCGGTAGAAAGTGTAAGAATCATATTATCGGACAACACCAAATTATCTATTAAAAAATCTAATTTTTGTGGCAATCCCAAACGTTGCA
Organism: Bacteroidetes bacterium ADurb.Bin217; assembly: GCA_002069975.1. GTDB lineage: Bacteria > Bacteroidota > Bacteroidia > Bacteroidales > UBA1715 > MWCJ01. Next base: position 16,381 of record MWCJ01000042.1, read on the forward strand.
ATTCAGCGTCGATAGACGCATCTTTTTGTTCTGATTTAAAAGATTGTCCATTATTGTTTTGTTTGGCTTCGCACGAAATCAAAAAAATTATAGAAATTATATATATCAAAGATTGTTTCATGATTTATTTTGATTGATTATCTTTCAGCGATTTAATAACACGTATTTGTTGTTTAATTCGTTCAATTTCGTCTTTGCCTTTGTTTATTTTTTTCTCAAAATCAGCTATTATTGTATCGGAATTTTTACTTTTAGAGAAAAACCCTAAATTATTTTCAAGTACCGATATTTCACTTTCAATTACACGAATTTTATTTTGCAATTTCACAACTTCTGCCGTAATTTTTTCGGCAGATTGTGAATCGGTTAACAAGGTTTGAACTTTAACCTGAAGCATTGCTTTTTGTTTTTGATCGTTTGGCAATTGTATAGCTTCAAATTGTTTTTGAACAGCTTCTTTATATTCTTTTTGAATTACATCTTTCTTTTTAGCGGGAACAAAACCTATTTCTGTCCATTCTTTTTGCAATGCCTGAAGTTTTTGTAACGTTTCTTGAGGATTTAGTTCTTGTTGTAAATCTTTAATCTTCTGTATTACATCTAGTTTTAATTGCAAATTAGAATGCTGTTCCGATTCTTTACCTTTATAAAACTGTTGACGAGCATTAAAATACTCATCGCATGCAGCACGAAATCTATTCCATAATTTAGATGATTCTTTGTGTGAAATCGGACCTATTTCTTTCCATGCTTGCTGCAGATCTAAAAAATCTTGGGTAGCTTGTTTCCAATCTGTTCTTGATTTCATTTGTTCTGCTTGCACACAAATGTCTATTCGTTTTTGCTTGTTTACGTCTTCCTCTTCTTTTATGGTATGAAAAAATTCGCGTTTACGAACAAAAAAAGCATCGCAAGCTTTACAAAATCGTTCATATACAGCAGTGTTATACTTTTGAGGAGCAAAACCTATTGTTTTCCAAACTTTTTGAATATTTGTAATTTGTTCGGTAGCTTCATTCCATTGTTTAAGAGTATTCAGCTCTGTTTCTACCAATGCTTCAACTTGTTCACACAAGCCTGTTTTGAGGCCAAAATTAGTTTTTTCTTGATCTTTGAGTTGTGCAAAATAATCTTGATGTGCTTTATTTATTTTCGCCGTTGCGTCTTTGAATCGATTCCACAATTCATCTTTTTTATCGTCGGCAACAGGTCCTATTTCTCGCCATAAATCATGCAATTTTTGTAACTGTGCAAAAGCTTTTACTATTTGCGATTCGAGTAATAATGATTCTGCTTTTTCGCATAATCGTAATTTTGCTTCTAAATTTCTTTTTAAATCTAAATCACGTAACTCTTTATTAATCTTAACATAATCGTAAAAAACACCAACCTGATGATGATATTTTTCCCACAAAGATTTTATTTCTGATTGAGGCACAGCACCAATTAATCGCCAACGATCTTGTAAGTTTTTAAATTCTTGAAATGTTTTTCCTATCGACTCTTGTTTAGTAACCAAATCTTTTAATTCATCGATAATTGCAAGTCTTTCACGTAAATTTTTCTGTTTTTCGTTTTCAAGCTCTTCTGTAATTTGAGCTCGCAATTCTTTAATTGACGAATATACCTGTTTAAATTCTTGCTCAACTTCATTGGAATATACAAAATCCTTAATGTCGCCGCCATCGGCAATAAATTGTTGTTTGTGTTTTTCCAAATCTTGCTTAAGTTTTTTATAAAATTCTGCTCGAATAATTTCTATAGTAGTTCGGTGTTCCGCAACAAGGTGTTTGGCATTATATTTTTGCAATTCAATAATTAATTGCGACAAATCTAAATCGTAAATATATGTTTGAGAATCGAGTGCTTCGATTACTAAGTCGGCTTCGACAGCAGATGCAGATACCTGCTCTGAATCTTGCGTTAAAGGCAATTGCTCCAATTCAGCATTATGTGCCAATTCAGATTCTGCTATAGGTTGTATATGTTCTTGTTCTAATTCCATTTTTAGTAAGCAAAAAATACGTGTAGCTGTAAACTACAAATATAGTATTAAAAAAACGTTTATGCCAACTTTACTTTTATATCACAAAAATACATAATTTTGCTTGTGAATTGGCAACAATTCAATTTTTTTTTTGATTAAACTTGTAATATATGCGAATAGACATTCTAACAGTACTTCCCCAACTTTTGCATAGCCCGTTTGAAACTTCTATTCTAAAACGTGCTCAACAAAAACAAATTGTAGAAATACACATACATGATATACGCAATTACAGCACAGACAAACACCGAAAGGTTGACGATTATCAGTTTGGAGGAGGCGCCGGCATGGTTCTACAAATAGAGCCTATATACGCTTGTATTCAAAAACTTCAAAATGAACGTGTTTATGACGAAATTATATATGTAACCCCCGATGGTGAAACATTTAATCAAAAAACAGCTAATACACTTTCAATGCTAACCAATATTATTATTATTTGTGGACATTACAAGGGTATTGACAATAGAATACGCGAGCATATTGTTACAAAAGAAATTTCAATTGGCGATTTTGTAATTACAGGCGGCGAACTTGCTGCAGCAGTAATTACCGACAGTGTTGTTCGCTTATTACCCGGAGCTATGTCTGATATTAGTTCGGCATTAAACGATTCGTTTCAAGATAATTTACTTGCTCCTCCGGTATATACTCGTCCCGAAGTTTTTAATTCATGGAAAGTTCCCGATATTCTCCTTTCGGGCAATACAAAAGCTATTGAACAATGGCAGCTTGACCAATCGTTGGAGCGAACTCGAAAATTACGTCCCGATTTATTGAAGGATTAATTGAGAGTGTCGGAGTATCTGAATGTCTTAAAGTCTGAATGTCGGAAAAGTCTAATAAAAGTCTACAAATCTTTGGAGTTACGTCAAGCCATTCAATTAAGTATTCGTTAAAAATAATAAAGTTGATGGGTAGTTTTAGCAGCTTGTCCAATACTATGTTTTATAGCTTATTACAGGTCTTTCATGGGCATTCGCCGCGGCGAATTACTTTTTTGCTGTAGTAAAAAGAAGAAAATTTATACAGCAAGTCTATAAAGTATAATTTAATAAAAATAAGCATTTTTGAAAGACAAATTTGATGCGTTAGCCCTAGCTGATGTCCCCGAGCTTGACGACGGGCAAAGGTTTTATCTTAGAAAAAAGGGTGTCCTATTGAAATAACCTGCTTATAGTGAGGCACTATACAAATTACCCTATGCACCTATTTTTTCAATAGCCTCTTGCACAGTCATTCCCTCATGTATATTTCGAGATTGTGCTTGTTGATTACAAACGCTTATAATACCATTGTCGAGCACATCGTGTCCGTTAAAAATTTCGGCACTCATACAATCTACCGTACAAGCAAGTATACCGGCTTCGTTCAACGAATCTAAACTTTTAATCCCGGCATTATTTTTCCCTATTCCGGCATCGTTAAAAAACACTGCTTTCAATTTATATTTCTGTGCATATTCGCCGGCACTTACGCCACCATGCGAACCACATACTAGGATATCGCCAACATTATTCTCATTCAAAAAAGTAATGCTATCTGCAACAGTTATAGCAACGCCATGTATCTGCGTTTGCGTAAGCTTTTTTGTGTTAACGATCGTATTTAAACCTGAAACTTCATCACCTTGAACAAATTCTAAATTACTGTGTAATGATGGTGTTGGAAATGCAGTAACATATGTGATAATTTTTGAAACAGCTTCTTGCACCGTCTCACCTTTCTGTAAACCTAAATCCTCTGCTTTTTTATTAGAATGACTTATTATACCGCTTTCCCAAGTGTCGTTTGCAACACCAATTTCTGCACTGTAATTATCAACAGCACATGCAATTATATCATAGTCGTTGTAGAAAGCAAGACCTTTTATTCCTGCTTTATTCTTTCCTATTCCTGCATTATTTAAAAAAACAGCTTTAACATTGCATTTTACAAGTTTTCGAGCAAATGTTCCATCATCAGCACAATGAGAACCACACACAAGAATTGGACATATATTATCGGAATTTACATCGCCTAAACTATCGAGAAGTACTATTTCTTTAGGCAATTCCATATATATTGAAATAGTTTAGAGTTTTCTAAATCAAACTTTTAGATTCAATTTTACTCTGCGCTATTTGTATTCCCGCCATGTAGGCTTTAATATTTCCTTCAACAAATTTTGCCGGAACACTTTCGCGTACAATTTGAATCATTTCGTCGTGTGAATACCCTCTGTATTCTGCATAAAATGCAAGCATAACAATATTCATCATTTTACTGATATCAAATTCAGAACTTTTGTATTTTTCGGGATCTACAATAAACGTCTTATTTTTCGAATTCTTTATAAGTTCGGTTTTCGATTCGGGCATATCTTGTTCTATGCGTGTGTTTACACTCGATGTGCTTAACTCAAATGTACTCGAAAAAATTACCCCATCATCTTTTAAGCAATGTAAATATCGGAGTGTTTCTGTTTGTTCAAACGATATAAGAAAATCCACATCACCTGCTTTGATAAAAGGCGATAATACCGGATTAATTGAATACCGAAAATGGCTTTCAACACCACCACCACGTTGCCCTAAACCAATTACATCAGATATTTTTAACTCATAACCAAGTTTCGTATAAAACTTACTTAAAAGATTACTGAAAAGCAGAATTCCTTGCCCACCTACACCAGCAATCATTATATTTTTTCCTGTATCCTGCATTATTATGATTTTATTGCATTAAATTTACATGTAGTAGTACATAATCCACATCCCACGCATAAATCCTCATTAATAACTATTTTAACCTTTCCGTCGGCACCTTTTTTACTTTCAATAGCTAAACAACCAATATTGATACATTTGCGGCATTGTGTACACAAATCCTGATCAATAAAATGTACGTTTCCTTTTGGTAATTTAAATTTTGTAACACACGGTTTTTGAACTATTACCACAGAATTTGTTGGAGCTTGTACTGCATTGAGTATTGCTTTTTCAAGATGTTCATATTCATAGGCATCTACAGTAACAATATCTTTTACACCAACAGCTTCGCAAATTTTTGCAATCTCCAATTTATTTTCGGGTTTATAATTAAACCCAAAATCGCTAGAAGCTATATGTTGCCCACCTGTCATAGCCAAGCAGCTATTGTCAACAATTATAGTAGTTGATTGACTATCGTTGAAAATTAAATTCATTAGCCCATTGATTCCGGTAGCCCAAAAACCACCATCGCCAATCATTGCTACAAAATTTTCTTTATGGTCGGTTGCAACATTATATCCATGTGCAAGTGCGATACTCGAGCCCATGCATTTTTGCAATTGATACGATTCCATATGTGGGAAACAACCAATTAAACCACAGGTAACATCGGCAGCTGCCTTAATTTTATGTTTTTTTAATATTTGCGAAATAAAGAGGTGCGAGCAACCGGCACAACTAACAGGCAAACGGAATGGAATACCACTCATTTCTTTTCGCACTTGCGCACCCGCCACGAGTTTTTCCTCAATAATATCTGGGGTAAAACGCATCATTTCGGGAAATTTCGGAAATAATTCTTTTCCAACAACTGAAACGCCCAAATCCTTAATATTTTTTTCCATGATATCGTGCCCATCTTCAATCACATACAATTGGTCGACATGTACAGCCAACTCGCGAATCAACATCTCTGGAAGTGGCATGATAAGCCCTAATTTCAACACAGATGCTTCGGGCAATACTTCTTTAACATAATAGTATGGTGTGCCTGAAGTTATTACCCCTATTTTGGTTCCTTTTAATTCTAATCTATTGATATCAAAATTATTACTATCAACAGCCAAACGTTTCATATGTGCTGGAAAATCATGAAAACATTTGGTTAACTTAGGATGCTCCGAACCTTTTGCATTCATCATCATGGTAGTCATGATAACCTTGCTAAAGCTTACCGGATATTTTTCTCTACATTGTACTTTGTATGTAAGAGATTCGTCTACAACAACAGCACTTGTAGTTTTACAAATTACCGATGTAATTTTAAGAATAACGGGAGTGCTATATTCTTCGCTAATCTCAAATGCTTTAACCATTAAGTCTTTTGCATCTTGACTATCGCTTGGTTCTAAAACAGGAATATTAAACATATTTCCGTAATGACGAACATCGTTGTAATCGTCACCGGCAGTACGACCTACATCATCGCCAACCACCAAAACAAGCCCTCCATTGATTTGACTACCTGCAGCACCACCCAAGGCATCGGCAGCCACGTGCAAACCAACAGTTTTCATAATAGCCATACTACGATATCCGGCAAATGAAGCACCTATAGCTACTTCTAATCCTACCTTTTCGTTAGTTGACCACTCACAATAAATTTCGGGGTATTTTTGTTGTGTATACTCCATCACCTCTGTCGAAGGGGTTCCCGGAAAACCTGAAGCTACTTTTAATCCTGCTTCAAAAGCCCCTCTGGCAACCGCTTCGTTGCCATTCATCATTTTTTTTACAGCAACCTTATCCTCTATTTCCATATTACAAAATACTCTGAATACCAGAGCGTATTATTATGATTTTTTCTCTTCTATAATTCTGCAAAATTATAAAAAATAGTTACAATCAATCATTAAGGTTAAAAAAAAGTTAAATTAAAAAAAAAAATACAAATGTGGTTCACGCAACTATTTACCGCACATGAATCTGTTCATTATTATTTGATAACTTGGGGGGAGGTATTATTTTACAATTTTCCAAACCAAAAATTCGGTATTTTTCAGATTTTTCCAAACCGAAAATGTTTTGATTTTTGTATTTTTCCAAAGCAATGTTTGAAAATTAATATAAAGACACATGATTCTCAACAGTAACCCTTACTACTACAATCTATTGAAAATTTGCAATCATGAGGAGCTGGTACATTACGTTTTCTACAGATTACATCTATATCTACACACATATCTATTTCATAAAGTAATAATTAACGTCAATTCGACCTAAGCAGCAGCTATTAATCTTTCATTATCAATAATTTCGATATTCAATGAAGGTTTTTTT
>MWCJ01000043.1 GCA_002069975.1 Bacteroidetes bacterium ADurb.Bin217
TAGAAAGTTAAATATACTAAATTTCCCTATGTTTACCAAAAATTTAAGCGTTTTTCTTACGTCGAATTGACGTTAGTTTATAATACATACATCGGAGAATGCGGATTCTTTTACTTATATGTGTTTTTTTTCTTCAATCTATTGCGTATAGTTTTGCTCAATCGAGTGTTGATACTTTTAAGATTTATAAAAAATCAAAGTCAGCACCAATTTTTATTCAAAATAACCCTCAAAAACTTTCAAAGTATTTAATTGCAGGATTGCAAAACGATGGCGAAAAGGTTTTGTCTATAGCCTATTGGATTTGTAATAATATTTCGTATAAGTATTCGGGACAAATATCTCGTTCTGTTGAAATTAAAAGTTCTCATAAAATTCTTAAAAAGAAAAAAGCTACAAGTCTTGAATATGCAAAATTATTCAAAGAAATGTGTGCTGTTGCTAATATTCAAGCTGAAATTGTACATGGATATGTTAAAGATTTTGATTTTTTTCCCGGCGATACCTTGTATAGAGCTGAATATGCGTGGAATGTAGTAAAAATTGGTAATGAATGGCATATAATTGATTTAACACTTGCTGCAAATGATTTGGAACCCGATGGTACTCCATTTTCTAAATTTATGTGGGCTATATTGCGTAAACCTACTACGGTAAAAATGAAACCTGTAAAACGATATTCTCCTCAATGGATATGCATTTCGCCCGATAAGTCAATTTATACTCATATGCCTATTTTACCATTGTTTCAATTGTTAGAATATCCTATAACTATTGATGTATTTATGCGTGGAGATTCTCTCATTCATCAATATGTAAGCAGGTATCCTCAAAAAACACGGTATTATTTTGATTTAGAAAAATATATTCAATTCAGCGATATTGCCAAATATGTATATGTGGCAAAAAATACGTTACTCGAAAATCCTTTTGCACACTTTAATGCAGCTATATACTATTATTTTGCTGTTGAACATTTTAAAAATAAAAATTATCTCGAAGAAAAAGCACGTCTGTTTGCACCCCAAGATGAATTGCGTCCTATGTTGATGTATTCTACGTTAGCCGACTCATTGTTTGCCTTGTCTGTGTACGATGATGTGCGAGAGCTCAAGGCTTTTCAGAGTCGTAGCGAACGGTGGAAACGTGATTTGGCAGAATTTAATAAAATTCATCAAACTAATAGTCAAGAATTGTCAAAACGATATACCAAACAAATTCAAAGTATAAAAAAGGTTAGCACTCAAAACACAGCAATCATAGCCTATATTGAAAAAAACAAAAATGTAGTGCAAGAAAAAAATATAATAGAGCAGTCGAGACCACTGGTGCAAAAAAATTCGGATATGTATGAGGCTATAGCTCTTAAATCCCAGTCTGATTCATTGTTACAGCAAATACAAGCAATTCAAATATTTTTAGATTCGCAATTACAATTTGTGTCGAATAATGATGCTCAAAAAGCTTTAGCTTATGAGAAGCAAGCACTTGAATTGAATCAAAAAAATACGAGAATTTTACGAAATTATATTACCAAAAAAGGTAATTCAATGCCTATGGTCTATGTATCGAACAAATCTATAGAAAAAACATTGTATAAAGAGTATTTGTTTTCAATAGATAGTTTAAATACAAAAGCAACCGATACGCTAATTAATTTTTTGAATATTCAGCAACCAATTGTTTTTGAACAAATTAAAAATTATAACGCATTGCTGTTGCTTTATACCAAAAATCTGCAAACTATAAAATCTAAACTCCAAACAAGTATTGGCGAAGATACCTTATATGTTGATGCTTTACGCGAATATACACAATATATGCAGCGAGTTCAAACAGAATTTTCTAAGGCTGCAGTTGCCTTACCCGAAATATCTAAAATATTAGAAACCCATGTGCAATTGCTTAAAGAATGTGTTGAATATTTCAAAAAAGATAATGTGCTAGAAGTAAGCCGACATACCCAATATATGGAATACCGCAAAAAATTCCGACAAATTGATACCGAATACATTAAGTATTTTCAAAAGGTAAATAAAGAATACCGTAAAATTATTCAAAAAGCTTTAAAATAAGTTTTTCTTTTTGGTTTGAGAAATTGAAAGTGTTTGGTTATATCTAAATTCCCAACTTTTTGAGAAATTATCTAAAGTTGAAATAAAATAAAAATCGATAATTAAAGAAGTATTCGTTGATTAGATAAATTCAAAGTATGATAAAAAAGTTTTATTTGTATGAGCTTATTAATTGGAATAAGTATGAGTTGTACAAAATAGAGTCAAACGGTATTAAAACATACAAACAAATGTACAATGGAAAATTATAATTAAATAACTGATTAGTTTAAGCCTTCGAGCGTTACAATAATCAAAATTCCAAATCAATGAAACAATTACAATTCGAATATAAAATTACAATTGCGTATATAATAATAGGCGGAATTTGGATTGCGTTTTCAGATATGGTAATAAGCTCAATAATCACAGATGTGGATTTGTTGACTGAAATCCAGACGTATAAAGGATGGTTTTATGTAATTGTTACTGCTGTTTTATTTTATTTTTTTATAAAGAATCACTTATCAAAATTGCGTGATACCGAAGCTGAATTAAAAAACCACAAAAACAATTTAGTTTTGTTGATTCAGGAGAAAACAAATGATTTAGAGCTATTGAATACTCAGTTGAAAGTAACAAACGAAGAATTGAACAATAAAAATGAGATAATAGTTGGGCAAAACCAAGAATTGCAACATACTCTCAATACATTAAAAGAAACACAAGCACACCTTATACAATCAGAAAAAATGGTTTCGTTGGGTACATTAACTGCAGGAATAGCTCATGAGATAAACAATCCGTTAAATTATATTATGGGGTCGTATGTGGGGTTAGATGCGTATTTTAAAGAATATGGCAGTATGAACACCGAAAAAACCGATGTGTGTATGCAAAGTATACATGTTGGAATAGAAAAAGCATCTGCTATTATTAAGGGCTTAAATCTATTAAGCCGAAATAGTGAAACTTTCGACGAAACGTGTAATTTACATTTTATATTAGATAACAGTTTATTAATATTATCAAACAATATAAAATCTTCAATTACGATAGAAAAGCTATATACACAAGAAAATGTAGTGGTAAAAGGTAATGTCGGTAAGCTTCATCAGGTTTTTATAAATATATTGAACAATGCAATATATGCAATTGCTGAAAAGGGTACAATTACCATTACAACTGCTATTACCAAAGGAAATGTGGAAATTGTAGTACGTGATACCGGGTGTGGAATTGGTAAAGAAGAATTATCGCAGATTACTAATCCGTTTTATACTACAAAACCTCCGGGAGATGGAACAGGTTTGGGCTTGTCGATTACGTATTCTATTATTAAAGAACATAATGGTACAATTTCGTTCGTCTCCGAAGTTGGTAAAGGAACAATTGTTACAATCACAATACCAGTTCATAGTTAAAGAAATTTTTAACATGTGTTAAAACAAAAGAGGCTCTCAATAGTATTGAAAGCCTCTTTTTGTTATTTGAAGAAATAATATATTACGTGAGTTCGGTGTAATTATTTAATTAATGAAATGCTTCGTTTTACAAACGATTCTAAATCTTCGCCTTTGAGCATATTGTTTGATATGAGAGCCAAATCTATTAATTGTTTTACTATTGGATTTGAAGTTCCATAATTACGTAATACATCGTTCAATTTTGATTCTAAATCTTGAATTTGTTTTTGCAAAGTTTCTAGTTGTTCTTTTTCGGCAGAAGGTATTTCCTCTTCTTTTTTATCGGTATGCGATTTTGATACGTTTTCTTTTTGTTCTTTCAGCGGAGTTATTTCTTTTTTAATTTCATCTACTGTATTTCCAATTGCTGATTGTTTGTCTTGAATTATTTTTTCAATAAGCGGGTGATTCGAGTTTACAATTAAATTGTAGCTGTCGGGTAATTGACCATAAAAACTCATGCCCGGGTTCATCTGAGCCATATCTTTCATGCGACGCATAAATTCCGATTGAGTAATTATAATTGGTAAGTCAGTTGGTTCTAATGCTTCGAATTGAACTATATAGCCAGCCGAAGGAGCTACTGCTTGAAATACTTGTGTAAGATCTTGTTGTTCCGAATCAGAAAGAGAAGGTTTTTGAACATCTTCTTTCACAATTAATTTTTCAATTATATCAGAATCAACACGAGAGAATCTGCATTTTTCTAATTTTTGTTCTAATTGTTGTATAAAATGATTGTCGAGATGCCCATCCATTATTAATACATCGTAGCCTTTATTCTTAGCTTTTTGAATATAACTGTATTGAGCTTCTGCGTCGGTAGTATATAGGTATATGCAGGTTCCGTTTTTATCGGTCTGATTATCTTTAACTAACGTATTGTATTCGTCGAATGTGAAGTATTTGTCTTCGGTATTCTTAAACAAAGCAAATTTTTCGGCACGTTCGTAAAATTTCTCGTCGCTTAACATACCATAGGTAATAAACAATTTTAAATCGTCCCATTTTTTCTCGAATTCTGTTCTATTATCTTTAAAGATTTCAGCCAAACGATCCGATACTTTTTTGGTAATATGATTTGATATTTTTTTTACATTTTGGTCGCTTTGTAAATAACTTCGCGAAACATTCAGTGGAATATCCGGAGAGTCAAGTACCCCATGGAGCAGAGTTAAAAAGTCGGGAACTATACCTTCAACCGAATCGGTTACAAATACTTGGTTACAGTACAATTGAATTTTATTTTTTTGTACTTCAAAATTGTTTCTGATTTTGGGGAAATATAAAATGCCGGTTAGATTAAACGGATAATCTACATTTAAATGTATATTAAATAATGGTTCTTCGGCAATAGGGTATAATTCTCGATAAAAATTTTGATAATCTTCGTCTTGTAATTCGCTTGGTTTTTTTGTCCAAGCAGGAGTGGGGTTGTTTATTATTTTATCTTCATCAGTATCAATATATTTTCCATCTTTCCATTCTTGTTTTTTACCAAAAACTATAGGAATTGGCAGAAATTTGCAGTATTTGTTAAGTAAATCTTCAATGCGTTTGGTTTCTAAATACTCTTCAGCATCTTTATCTATATGTAGTACTATATCTGTACCTACTGTTTGTTTGTCACAATCTGAAATTGTATAATCGGGACTACCATCGCATTCCCATTTTACAGCTTTGGAATCTGCAATATATGATTTTGTGTAAATTTCGACCTTTTGAGCAACCATAAACGACGAATAAAAGCCAAGGCCAAAGTGACCTATGATGCTATCTATTTTGTCTTTATATTTTTCTAAAAATTCTTCGGCACCGGAAAAGGCAATTTGATTAATATACTTTTCAATTTCGTCTGCGGTCATTCCAATACCTTGATCCGAAATAGTTATAGTTTTATTGTCTTTGTCTACCAAAACTGAAACTTTAGCATTGTCTAAATTGCCCGAATACGTGCCTAATTTTGATAAAGTTTTAAGTTTTTGTGTTGCATCAACTGCGTTTGATACTAATTCTCTGAGGAAGATTTCTTGATCGGAATACAGAAATTTTTTAATTATTGGAAAAATATTTTCTGTAGTTACTCCAATTTTACCTGTTTGCATATTCATTAAAATAAAAAAGGTTACACATTAATTTTTTGTGCAACCTTTTTTTCAAATCATATGCCGTTAGTATTTTTGTGTCATATAGTCATGCTACATTGAGTGCTACTGACAAAAAAACTGAATTATTTGCCGGGAGGAACTGCCGCCGGAGCGTTCATGACAGGTATGATACCCAATGCCCCTTCTGTAACAATATCGGCAATTACTAAAATAGCTATTACCGATAAAAATCCAATAATGCCAATTTTTATTAATTTCTTTGAATCGGCTTTTTTACGAAGTTTTTCTTGTTCGTGTATAGCCCATACTATATTATTTATAATTTTATTAAATGCATCTTTACCTTTTTGAATAAATGTTACCGCACCAAAATATGTAGCAGAAGCTGCTATGTCAACATCGGCATGGCTCGAAAGCATAATTACATCAATGTTCGGATCGTATGCTTTTAAATCGTTTAATACTGCGATACCATTTTGAGCTTCTTCATCGTCAGAATCTTCGAGGAAGTAGTCCATAACAACTAAAAATATTGAATTTTTAGGGAATTTTGAAGTTTTAATGTAATCCAGTAAATCTTTACCATTGGTAAATGCTTTGGTTTTTTTAAAACTTCGTGTGTTTTTGAATTGTTCTTGCAATACTTTTAATTGCAATTCATTATCGTCAACTAAAAATATAAATACTTCGCAATTAGTATGTTTTACTCCTTTATTACCGGGTTCGGCAGGAACTTTACCTTTAGTTCGGTTCGAAATAGAAACATTATAATTTTTAAGCTGTTCTTCTTCTTTAGCTTTTTTATCAATTTTCTTTTCTACTTTTTCGGCATCAGCATCTACTTCTTTTTGAGGAGGAATTTCTTTAACTTCTGCTTGTATAGTAGGTTGTGATTCTGTAGGTTGTGATTGAGTTGATGCTTGTTGTTGCATTTTCTCAATTTCTTGAAGTTTAGCTAAAGCTTCTTGCTTTGCTTTTTCCAAGTCGTCTTGTATCACTTGATTATCACTCATGAGGTTTATTTTTAATTTTACATAGTTTCAGAACATAAAAATACATCTTTTTTATTAAAAAATAAAATATTCAAATTAATTTTATTACATGACTATTAACAATTTGTGTGGAATCACAATTGCTTTGTTGCGTATATTGTTAAGAATGAAATGATTGAAAGTATTACAATTGATAATATAACAAAAAGTATTTTGTTATATTTTTTTTGTTTTGCAATTATAAAATCATTACAAACTGTAAAAATAATTTGTTCAATACGTTTATAGGTGTTGTCATTTTTGGATATAATAATTGTTCGCTCATTTTTCTCTATATTATACATGTCAGAATTTTCAAGTTGAATTATATGAATATGAGGAACTATATTACTAATATGTTCTATTATTTTATTTTTATCTGAAGTACATGAAATTTCGTCAAATATAGCATTGTCAATTATTATAAATGGGAGGGATTCTGTAAGTGAATTATTTGTTTTCAGTTCAAGTAAGCATTCATCTATATGTTTAAATGATTTTGTGAAATGCTGTGTTTCTATCGTAATTTTTTTTAGAAAAATTGTAGTAAAATAAATATCCAGTGAAAGCATGTAGAATGCAATTGGAGGGATTTTCTTTGTTTGAAAATAATTATATATGTTTTCTACAATTGTCATTATGGTTTCTTGGTTAATAAAATAACATATATGCTAAAACAATAGCAGCTATAATTCCTGTAACATCTGCTATAAGTCCGCATCCTATAGCATGTCGAGTTTTTTTAATTCCTACAGAACCAAAATATACGGCAATTATGTAAAACGTGGTATCTGTAGCTCCTTGCATTACACAGGCAAGTTTACCTACAAAACTATCGGCACCATATGTATTCATAGCTTCCAGCATCATTCCTCGAGCACCTGTGCCGCTTAGTGGTTTCATGATTGCTGTAGGCAATGCAGGAACAAAATCGGTGTTAATATGCAATGCCTCAAAACACCATGTTAGCCCATCAATAATAACTTGTAATCCTCCTACATTTCTAAAAACACCTATGCCAACTAATATTGCGATTAAATACGGTATTATTTTTATAGCAACTCCAAAACCTTCTTTACCTCCTTCTACAAATGCATCGAAAACATTTATTTTTTTTACGACACCGGCAAGTATAAATGCTATAATAACTGAAAAAATAATACCGTTTCCTGCAATGTTCGATATTAAATCAATTTGTTCTTTCGATAATCCGTGAAAATACCATAATAACGCACCTATTCCTAAGGTAATAGTGCCGATATATGCGAGGATAACTTTGTTGAAAATATTTATTTTTTGCATAATAGCTACGGATAAAAAGCCAACAATGGTTGAAAAATATGTGGCCAGCAAAATAGGTATAAAAATATCGGTAGGATTGGCTGCTCCCAATTGGGCTCTATACACCATAATGCTTACTGGTATTAATGTAAGCCCCGATGTGTTAAGTACTAAAAACATAATTTGAGCATTTGATGCAGTAGCCTTGTCTTTGTTAAGTTCTTGCATTTGTTCCATTGCTTTTAACCCCATGGGGGTGGCGGCATTGTCGAGTCCCAGCATGTTTGCGGCAATATTAAGCATCATGGTGCCGTATACGGGGTGGTCTTTTGGGATTTCGGGGAAGATTTTTCGAAAAAACGGGCTGATTAATTTTGCCATTACAGTTATTACTCCAGCTTTTTCGCCTATTTTCATTATTCCTAACCAGAGAGTAAGTACGGCAGTTAAACCTAATGAAATTTCAAATCCGTTTTTCGCATCGGTAAATGTACCATTCATTATGGTTGCAAATATTTGGGTGTCGCCAAGTATGAAGAACTTTGCACATGCTATACAAAATCCAATCAAAAAAAAGCTTATCCAAATGTAGTTTAAAACCATATTATCGAATATTTCGTTGTTTCCATTGCTTTGGAATTATCTGTGCAAAAATAGGGATAATTGTAATATAAAATACATAAAAAAATTGAAACAGTGGAACTAAATACAGCAGTTTTGTTTTGTTAAAATGAGGCAATATTGTAATAAATAATGCCAAGTCTACCAATGTCTTGATACTATATAACGAAATTGCTAAGGTGGTGTATTGGTCCGATATAATAGAAAATATGAATGTGCAAACAAGCGTGAAACTCATTGTGTATACCGCAAATGATACAATAAGTGCATCAATATCCGTGTAACCACTTGCTTTACTGCTCCATCGGATACGTTGTGAAATAAATGTTTGCAACGATTGAGGTGCAGCTGTGCTCACACATGCGTTTTTGTGTGATATAAAATGAATTCCTTTGGGATACAATTGTTTAGCAGTGTGTAATAAAAATACATCGTCGCCCGAATCGTATTGAGTGTTGGTTCGATATGCTGAATCGTAAAATTCTTTAGAAATGCACATGTTAGCCGCATTACAACTAAATGCTCTGCCAAGTTTTGCTAATCCACCTTGCACGCCAACCATAGCTATAAAGTCGAGAGTAAAGCATTGTTGGAGTACAGATTTTTCTTTGTGATGAGTAACACTGCTAAAATAAAAATGCCCCGATTTGTTTTGAATATGAGAAACATATGTTGCAACCCATGTAGGGGGAATTCGACAATCGGCATCGGTAAACAAAATATATTGGCCTGTAGCTAAAGGTAATGTATGTTGGAGAGTTTGTTTTTTGCCTTGAACATGTTTAGGCATGTTAAGTACCTTAATAGTTGTATTTTTGTGTGCTATATTTTGTGCTATTTGAAATGTGTTGTCTGTAGAATGATCGTTTGCTACAAGTATTTCAATATTAAGCAAAGGGTAGGTTTGATTGCATAAATCTTCAAGTATATGAGCAATATTCTGTTCTTCGTTGCGGGCTGCAATAATTACTGTACAGTAAGTGTTTGTGTGCAGTAAGGTATATTCGGTGCTGTGTTTTTTCCATGCAATTACAGCACATATAATGATACACGAATATATAATTACGATGCAAGAAAAAAGAATGAGCATAGTTTGTGAATTAGTATTCTATTAAAAAACTTGTAAATACAAACAAAGTAGCTGTATGATTACCATCGAAACATTTACAAAAATACTATTTTCAATTATCTTTTAAGCGAAAATAAAAAATTACTTTATTTTTTAAAATCGTTTCATTTTTTTATGTCGCACACTAAAAAAAGTAGTAATTTAGCCACCCAAATTAAATACATATGTGGGGAGCGATAGCACGTATAATATTACGATATAGAATAGCTTTGTTAGTATTGCTATCTATTCTTACGGCAGCAATGTTTTTTCAAGCACGTAAAGTTCATCTTTCGTATGAATATGCATCATTATTGCCTAAATCTGATAGTGCGTTTGTTGAATATCAAAAATTTAAAGAAATTTTTGGAGAAGATGCAAATATTTTAATTATAGGATTGCAAGATACTCATTTGTTTGAATTACAAAAATTTAATAAGTTTTTGGAAATTTGTAAGCAAGTAGATTCATTGCCCGGTGTTGATGGTCTTATATCATTAGGTCAAGCTGTCAAAATTGAAGGTTCTTCGGTAGTAAGATATTTTAATACATTGCCGCCATCGCAGCAAGTATTAGATTCTATAGCACGCGAATTGACTCAGCAGCAGCTATATAATGGGTTTTTATTTAATGACACTTCGCATGTATATTTAATAGCACTTACTATTAACAAAAAAATTCTCGATAGCCCCGCACGCGAAGGATTAATTCAGAATATTGAAGAAACATTTAATTCATTTGCTCATCAAAATTACGATAAGGTTTTTTATACCGGCTTACCGTATATACGAACAAAAATATCGCTCAAGCTTCGCAATGAACTAATTATGTTTATAATTTTTGCAGCTTTGGTATGTGCTGTTATTTTATTTTTGTTTTTCCGTTCCTTCAAAATTGTGCTTTTTTCAATGCTTGTAGTTGGTGTGGGTGTAATTTGGGTTATGGGTTGGATGGGTATATTTGGGTATGATATTACCATTTTGAATGCATTGCTACCTCCATTAATAATAGTAATTGCAGTGCCAAATTGTGTTTTCTTTTTAAATAAATATCATCAAGAATTTGCAATACATGGCAACAAAATTAAGGCTTTGCAGCGTGTAATTAGAAAAATTGGAAATGCCATATTTTTCTCGAATTTAACTACTGCAGCCGGATTTGCTACGTTTATAATTACCGATAGCGAATTGTTGCAACAGTTTGGTTTAATTGCATTTATTGGTATTATTTGTGTGTTTTTATTTTCGCTGTTGCTTATACCAACCATTTTTAGTTTTGTATCGGAACCGAATGAACGAAATTTAAAACATTTAGAAGATAAATTTTTACGAAAAGTTATTACTGCAATTATACATATAGTAGCATCTAAACGTAATTATATATATGGAGGTGCTATAATATTATTTATTTTTTCGGTTATTGGAATTTCTCAAATTAAAAGTACCGGGTACATGGTAGATGATTTACCGCATGATGACCCTATATTAACTGATTTGCAATTTATTGAAAAACATTTTAATGGGGCTTTACCAATTGAAATTGTAATAGAAGCTGATTCGAAAATTAATTTGATTCGCGATAAGTCATTTCTGTATAAAATGGAAGCCCTACACGATACATTATTAAATTATACCGAAGTTTCTAAACCGCTTTCAATAGTTGAATTTATTAAATTTGCATGGCAGTCGCATAATGGTGGAAATCCCGAATATTATGCGATACATAATAGTAGTGATGTGTTTTTTCAAAATAAAATGAAACGCATAGTTCGAGGTCAAAACAATGCTCATTTACAATATCCACTCATAGATTCCACCGGAAAAAAAATACGAGTTAAATGTAATGTGAAAGATATTGGAACTAAGAAAATGCAAGAATTAGAAACGAACTTGCAAGCTGATTTGGATTCAATTTTTCCGAAATCTGAATATAAAACACAAATAACAGGTTCTAGTATTGTATTTTTTAAAGGTACAAATTATTTAGTTAGTGGTTTGTTTTCGAGTGTATTACTTGCAATTATACTTATTACATTATTTATGGCGTGGTTATTCCGTTCTAAACGAATGGTTATGATATCGTTATTACCGAATTTATTACCACAATTGTTTACCGCTGGTCTTATGGGTTATTTAGGTATCCCAATTAAGCCTTCCACGATTTTGGTGTTTAGTATAGCTTTTGGTATTTCTGTCGACGATACTATTCACTTTTTGGCAAAATACAGGCAAGAACTTGCACATACCAATTGGAATATAGGTAAATCGGTAATGATTGCTCTTCGAGAATCGGGTTCGAGTATGATATATACTTCGATTGTTTTATTTTTTGGATTTGGAATCTTTACTTTTTCTCAATTTGGCGGTACCGTAGCATTAGGGTCTCTAGTTTCTGTAACATTGCTTATGGCTATGTTTTCTAATGTTATATTATTACCTGCATTGTTATTAACACTCGAAAAAGCTATAACAAATCGACATTTTAAAGAGCCATTATTATATATATATAACGAAGAGGAAGATATTGATGTTGAGGAGCTTAAAATAATTTCTAAATATACGAATGAAATCTAAAATTAAAATTCTTGTTACGGGAGGTGCCGGTTTTATTGCAAGTTCTTTAATAGAAAGGCTCTTGCAAAATAAAAATTATTTTATTGTTGCAGTTGATGATTTGTCAACAGGTGCTATAAAAAAGTTGCCGCAAGCTTCTTCGGAATATTTAAAATTTATACAATGCAATGTAAACGATTATGAAAGTATTTCGGCGGTAATGCATTCTTATAAATTTGATTTTGTATTTCATTATGCTGCATTAGTTGGCGTATTGCGTACTCAACAGCATCCATTGCAAGTGTTTCAAGATATTGATGGTATCCGTCATATTTGTAAATTATCGGTAAATACGGGAGTAAAACGAGTATTTTTTTCGTCGTCGTCCGAAATATATGGCGAACCTGTTGAAATTCCGCAACATGTATATACAACACCACTTAATTCACGCGTGCCTTATGCAATAGTGAAAAATGTAGGCGAGGCTTATTTGCGTTCGTATCATCAAGAATTTGGATTGGAATATTCAATTTTTAGGTTTTTTAATACATATGGACCAAAGCAAAGTATGGACTTTGTAATGAGTAAATTTATTATTAAAGCTCTGAAAAATCAAGATATAGAATTATATGGCGATGGAATGCAAACGCGTACTTTTTGTTATGTGCAAGATAATGTAGATGCTTGTGTTAATGCGTTTGAACAAGATTTATTAATAAATGATGTTGCAAATATTGGAGGAAACAACGAAATTTCTATTAAACAATTGGCGCATACTATAGTAGAAAAAACGAATTCTAAATCAAACATAGTACATGTACCACCATTAAAAGATGGAGATATGCTTCGTCGTTGTCCTGATAATACATATATGAGAGAATATTTACTAAAGCGACCATTGACTTCGCTCGAAGATGGTATAAGTAAATTATTAGAAATTGGATTGTTTGATTATAAAAAATAAGTATGCAAAGTGTAGCTTCGTTTCAAGAAATAATAAATACTGAAATACATCGAAGACTTTCGATGCCTCAATTTCAAGAACCACAAGGCTTGTATGCTCCTTGTGCGTATATATTGAAGAATGGTGGAAAGCGTGTGCGAGCTTCATTGGTACTTATGGCTGCAAAAATGTTTTGTAACGACTATCAAAAAGCTTTACCTGTAGCATTGGCGTTTGAAACATTTCACAATTTCACACTTATTCACGATGATATAATGGATGCTGCCGTTATTAGGCGGGGGCAGCCAACAGTGCATGTTAAATGGAACACAAATACGGCAATACTATCGGGTGATGCAGTAATGATAATGGCGTATAGTTTTTTTGAAGATGCTAAAGAATTTGTATCCCCCTTGTTTTCGTTGCTTAATAAAACAGCTTTAGAAGTATGTGAAGGGCAACAATATGATATAGATTTGGAGTTGGCTCAATTAAACGATTCATGGGTTACCGAACACATGTATATTCGTATGATTGAATTAAAAACTTCTGTATTATTAGCTGCCTGTTTGCAAGCTGGAGCTATTGTGGGAGGGGCATCAACTAATGATGCTGAAAAACTATATGAAATTGGACGTTTAATCGGTATAGGATTTCAATTACAAGATGATTTACTTGATACATTTGGTAATGTAGAAACATTTGGAAAAAAAATAGGTGGAGATATTAGTGAAAACAAAAAGACATTTTTGGTAATTAAAGCTCTCGAATTACTTACACCTGCTCAAAAACAAGAACTCTTACAAGTGTATGCCAATAAGCAATTTGAAGGAAAATACAATAAAGTTGTGGAATTGTTTAATGCTGTTGAAATACAGTCTGTTACCAAAGCTTATATTGCCGATTATTTTACAAAAGCACTTGCGATCCTTGATTCTTTAAGTCTTGATTCTGAAAAGAAACAAGAATTGTATGTTTTTATTAAAGAATTACAAGATCGTTCCTTTTAAAAAGGTATTACCACGTGTTGTTAATTGTAAGTAATTATTTCAAAAATTTCATATTTTATAAGCAATACAAGAATATATTAGTAATTCATTAATCTATAAACAATAGCCTTTGAATTTGTTAATATCTTATAATGACTCTAAAAAATTCATTTAATTTTTTTTAATACATTTGTGTAAGAAAATGAATGGCTTTTTGTAATAAAAAAGCTAAAAATTTATGTGAAACATATTTATATACAGCATGATGAATAAAGATACTAAAATCTTTGAATTAATTGAAAAAGAGCATCAACGCCAATTACGTGGAATTGAATTGATAGCTTCGGAAAATTTTGTAAGCGATCAGGTAATGCGTGCAATGGGATCGTGGTTAACAAATAAATATGCCGAAGGTTATCCCGGTAAACGGTATTATGGTGGATGTGAAGTTGTAGATCAAATAGAGCAAATAGCAATAGACCGTGCAAAATCTTTATTTGGAGCAACATGGGCGAATGTTCAACCACATTCGGGAGCACAGGCTAACATGGCTGTATTAATGACAGTGTTGAAACCTGGTGATACTTTTATGGGGTTTGATTTGTCTCATGGTGGACATTTATCGCATGGTTCTCCTGTTAATTCTTCGGGGTTGTTGTATCGTCCTGTAGCTTATAAAGTTAATGAAGAAACGGGTAGGGTAGATTATGATGAAATGGAACGAGTTGCATTGCAAGAAAAACCAAAATTAATAATTGCTGGAGCATCGGCATATTCGCGTGATTGGGATTATGCTCGTATGCGTAAAATTGCAGATTCAATAGGAGCTTTGTTAATGGCAGATATTGCTCACCCTGCAGGTTTAATTGCTACTGGTATACTTAATAACCCATTCCCTCATTGTCATATTGTTACTACTACTACACACAAAACATTGCGTGGTCCACGTGGGGGCTTAATTTTAATGCAAAATGATTTTGAAAATCCATGGGGACTAACAACTCCCAAAGGAGAACTGAAAACTATGACGCAATTGCTCGATTTTGCCGTATTCCCTGGTATTCAAGGTGGTCCACTTGAGCATGTTATCGCAGCTAAGGCTGTGGCATTTGGCGAAGCATTAACCGATAGTTACAAAGATTACATGAAACAGGTGCAGAAAAATGCTGCAGTTATGGCAGATTCGTTTATAAATAAAGGGTATAAAGTAATATCGGGTGGTACCGATAATCATTCAATGCTTATAGATTTACGAACCAAATTTCCTGAAATGACAGGTAAGCAAGCCGAAAATACACTTGTAAAAGCAGATATAACGATAAATAAAAATATGGTTCCATTTGACTCTCGTACTCCATTTACTACTTCAGGATTTAGAGTAGGTACTGCTGCTATTACAACACGTGGGGTAAAAGAAAATGAAATAAAAGTGGTAGTAGATTTAATTGATGAAGTTTTGTCGAATCCCGAAAGTGATACTGTACTTGCTAAAGTTACAAAAAAAGTAAACGATATGATGTTGCATTATCCATTGTTTGCGTATTAAAATATATATATCTAATAAAACAAAAAAAGCTATCAGAAATGATAGCTTTTTTTGTTTATAATAAAAATGAAATATTAACCAATTTCTCAATAGATATTGCGGAATGTTGGTTAAATTCTGTGCTTTGTCATATAAAAGTAAGATTTTTTTAAATAAAATAATTTTATAAATTCCTTAAAAAAGTTTACTTTTGAAAACAGTAACTGAATTATATGTCAGCATATGTCAAAAGTATATAAATTACATAAGGGTTTATCAATTCCTTTGCAAGGTGAAGCAGAACGAATTATTCATCAAATATCATTACCGAAAACTGTAGCAGTAAAGCCAACTGATTTTGTGGGATTAGTTCCTAAATTATTGGTAAAAGAAGGTGATTCTGTTTTGGCTGGTGATGCACTATTTGTTGATAAAAACAATCAAGATGTGCAGTTTACATCACCCGTTAGTGGTGTGGTTCGTACAATTTTACGTGGAGAGCGTCGAAAATTACTTCATGTTGAAATAGAAGCGCAATCTGAAATTGTATACAAACAATTCGAAGTCCCAAATTCTCAAGCAGAACGCGAAGCTATTGTAGCTTTACTTTTGCAAAGTGGGGTGTGGCCGTTTATAAAGCAACGTCCGTTCAACTGTATTGCAAAACCTACCGATGTGCCAAAAGCTATTCATGTGTCGGCATTCGATACGGCTCCTTTAGCACCTGATTATCCGTTTGTTATTTCAGAAAATAAAGAATTGTTCCAAAAAGGATTGCAAATACTTACAAAGTTAACTCCCGGATTATTGCATCTTAATATTTTAGAGGAAAGCAGAACGTTGCATCCATTTGATGATTGCTGTGGTGAAATTCAAAAAAATTACTTTTCTGGTCTGCATCCAGCCGGTAATGTAGGAGTGCAAATACATCATATTGATCCTATAAATAAGGGTGATGTAGTGTGGACAATTAATCCGCAAGATGTGTTAATTATTGCTCGTTTGTTTGAAAAAGGTATATATGATGCTCGAAAAATAATTGCCTTAACCGGTAATATACATAAGCCGTTATATGTAAAAAGTATAATCGGAGCATCTGTTTCAGACTGTTTTGAGGAGCAGTTGTTAGAAAAACAACGTATTATTAGTGGTAATGTACTTACCGGAACAGACGTTGGGTATAAAGGATTTTTAGGTTTTTACGATTCTCAAATTACCATTATTCCCGAAGGAAATAAACCTGAATTTATGGGTTGGATTGCACCGGGATTCGATAAATTTAGTTTTAGTAGAACATTTTTTTCATGGTTACAGTTCGGGAAAAAATACACTATAGATACTAATCTACATGGGGGCGAACGTGCATTTGTGTTTACCGGAGTTTACGAAAAAGTTTTGCCAATGGATATTTATCCTATGCAATTGTTAAAAGCAATACTAGTGAACGATATTGATAAAATGGAACAATTGGGAATTTATGAAGTTGTAGAAGAGGATTTTGCTTTGTGCGAATTTGTATGCCCTTCAAAAATCGAAATTCAATCAATAATTCGCAACGGACTCGATGTTATTCAAAAAGAATTTAGTTAATTAATTATAGGTTCATTGTATATATGAAAATAATAGAAAATATAATACGAAATACAAAGCCAAAATTCGAAAAAGGCGGTAAGTACGAAAAGTGGCTGCCGGTATATGAAAGTTTCGAAACTTTTTTCTTTGTGCCTGCTCATACTACCAAACAAGGTAGTCATGTACGCGACGCGATAGATTTAAAACGTTCTATGATGATGGTAATCATAGCATTGTTGCCTGCCTTACTGTTTGGTATGTGGAATATTGGTAGTCTTTATTATATGTCAATAGGCGAAACTCATTCCTTAATCGAAACATTTTGGTTTGGATTTGTTAAAGTGTTACCTCTTATACTCGTATCATATGGAGTTGGATTAGGTGTAGAATTTATATTTGTTTTTCTTCGTGGTCACGAAATTAACGAAGGCTTTTTGGTGTCGGGAATGCTTATACCTTTAATTGTTCCTGTTGATGTGCCTTTGTGGATGCTTGCTGTTGCAACAGCTTTTGCTGTGTTAATTGGAAAAGAGGCATTTGGAGGTACCGGAATGAACATAGTAAATCCTGCTTTGTTGGCACGTGCGTTCTTATTTTTTGCATATCCTGCTCAAATGTCGGGTAATACTGTGTGGGTACATGGCATATCCGATGGAAAGGTATTAGTTGACGGCTTTAGTGGAGAAACTATATTAGGACAAAAAATTAATGGCGTAACTCAAGCCTATAGTGGTTTTGTCGATAATCAGTTATCTACACTTGATTTGCTTATAGGTAATTATGCCGGATCAGTTGGAGAAACTTCGTTTATAGCTATTGCTATTGGGGCTATAATATTATTATATACAGGTATAGCAAGTTTTAGAATCATGTTTTCTGTATTTGCCGGAGGATTTTTAATGGCATCGTTACTAAATGCAGTAGCACCTGCCGGAAACATATTAATGAATACTCCTGCTTTAGAACATATGCTTATAGGAGGATTTGCATTTGGTGCTGTATTTATGGCAACCGATCCTGTAACAGCAGCTCAAACCGGCAAAGGGAAATGGATATATGGATTTTTAATTGGGGCATTTGCAATAATTATTCGTTGTTTAAATCCCGCATATCCAGAAGGTATGATGTTGGCTATTTTATTTATGAATGTGTTTTCGCCACTTATAGATCATGTAGTGATTCAATCAAATATAAACAAGCGTCTGCGAAGAGCTAAAGTTTCTCACGTAAAATAATTGTAATATGGAACGAAGTAATTCATATATTTTTATATATTCAATAGTAATGGTAGTATTAGTTGCTGCGTTGTTGTCTATTGCATCATATTCACTAAAAGACACGCAAAAATCTAATGTGCGGAAAGAAAAAATGCAAAATATTTTATCTTCTATTCAAATAGAATCTACAACTGAAAATGTAGAAGATTTATATGCAAAGTATATTATAAATTCATATATAATTGATGCTCAAGGAAAATTAATACCCTATGTATTAGAACCTAACGGAAAAATATTTGATACTGTGAGAGCATTTGATGTAGATATGAAAAAATTATATGCATTACCTCGTGCTAAACGAACATTACCATTGTTTGAAGCACAAAAAGAAGGTGAAAAATTTATAATTATTCCATTGCGAGGTAAAGGATTATGGGGGCCTATATGGGGGTATGTAGCTTTGAAAAATGATAATAATACAGTGTTCGGAGCTGTATTTGATCATCAAGGCGAAACACCCGGATTAGGTGCAGAAATTAATAAAGATAAATTTGAACACATGTTTAAAGGCAAACAATTATTTGATACTGCCGGGACATTTGTATCGGTAAAAGTTAAAAAAGGAGGTGCTGCTCCCGATGATATTCATGGTGTTGATGCTATATCGGGAGGTACTATTACAAGTAATGGTGTGAATGATATGATTGATACTTGTGTGAGTTCATATGCGTCTTATTTACAATCTAATAAACAATAAATAACATGAGCACAGAAAAAGAACCATTGTTTTCGAAAAAGAATATACGATTGTTAACAGGACCTTTAGGTGCCGACAATCCTATAACCGTGCAATCATTAGGTATATGTTCTGCGTTGGCGGTAACTGTAAAAGTAGAACCTGCTATTGTAATGTCATTGTCGGTAACTATTGTATTGGCGTTTGCAAATGTTATTATTTCGCTTTTGCGTAAAACTATTCCTGATAGAATTAGAATTATTGTGCAATTAATAGTAATTGCGGCATTGGTAATTATAGTTGACCAAATATTAAAAGCATATGCCTATGATATTAGTAAACAATTATCGGTATTTGTGGGGTTAATTATTACGAATTGTATATTAATGGGACGTTTAGAAGCATTTGCTTTAGGAAATAAGCCATGGCCGTCGTTACTCGATGGAATTGGTAATGGCTTAGGTTACGGAATAATATTAGTTCTCGTATCGGTTGTGCGTGAAATATTAGGCTCCGGAACATTAACAATACCAGGTATTGGCGAAATTCCTGTAATTCCGCAAGGTGCCTACGATTTTGGATATGTTAACAATGGTTTAATGTTATTATCACCTATGGCACTGTTTGTTGTAGGAATTATTATTTGGATTCAACGTTCACGAAATAAAGAACTTATAAAATAAGATATAGAATATGGAACAATTATTAGATATATTCGTTCGGTCAATTTTTATAGACAATATGGTGTTCGCATACTTTTTGGGTATGTGTTCGTATCTGGCTGTTTCTAAAAATGTAAGTACTGCTGCCGGATTAGGTATTGCTGTTACCTTTGTATTAGTTATTACTGTCCCCGTAAATTATTTGCTTAATGAATTTGTATTAAAAGAAGGAGCGTTAGTATGGTTGAGTGCAGGTTTTAAAGAATTAGATTTAAGTTTTTTAAGCTTTATAATGTTTATTGCTGTAATTGCTTCTATAGTTCAATTGGTTGAAATGATAGTTGAAAAATATTCTCCAACCTTATATTCTTCGTTAGGTATATTTTTACCTCTTATTGCTGTAAATTGTGCAATTCTGGGCGGTTCATTGTTTATGCAAGAACGTGAATATCAAAATTTGGCAGAAGCCACTGTTTTTGGTTTTGGTTCTGGAATAGGTTGGTTATTGGCAATAGTAGGAATAGCTGCAATTAACGAAAAAATTAAGTATTCTCATATTCCGCCGGCTTTACGTGGATTAGGTATAGCTTTTTTAGTAACAGGACTCATGGGGATAGCATTTATGAGTTTTATGGGAATTAAATTATAATGTAAATTTTGATATATATAATGATACTATTTGATGCATCGGCCGGGACAGTAATAGGATTTAGTATCCTCATATTTCTGTTGATTATAATTTTGTTGGTTGCAATATTATTGTTTGCAAAATCTAAATTAATGCCTTCGGGTGAGGTTTCGTTTCAATTAAATGAAGATGAAGTTAAAAAAGTAAAACCAGGTTCTACCTTGCTAAATACACTCCAGTCGCAGTCGGTCTTATTACCTTCTGCATGTGGGGGGAGTGGTTCGTGTGGTATGTGTAGATGCAAAGTTATAGAAGGTGGTGGCGATATTTTACCTACCGAGAAAGGCTTTTTTAGCAGAAAAGAACAACAAGATAATTGGCGATTAGCTTGTCAGGTAAAGGTTAAAGAAGATATGAAAGTATGGGTTCCCGAAGAAGTAATGGGTGTGAAAAAATGGGAATGCGAAGTGGTATCGAACAATAATGTTGCTTCATTTATCAAAGAATTTGTTGTACGATTGCCCGAAGGCGAAAATTTGAATTTTCATTCGGGAGGATATATTCAAATTGATGTTCCAAAATATGAATGTGATTTTGCTAAAGATATTGAGATAGAAGATCAATATAGAGACGAATGGGACAAATTTAAATTATGGGATTTGAAGATTAAAAACAATGAAGAAACATTTCGTGCGTATTCTATGGCAAATCATCCTGCCGAGGGTAATATTGTAATGCTCAATATTCGTATAGCTACTCCACCGTGGGATAGAGAAAAAGGTACATGGAAACAAGTTCCTCCGGGTGTTTGTTCGTCTTATATTTTCTCTCGTAAACCGGGTGACAAAGTAACTATTTCGGGTCCGTTTGGAGAATTCTTTATTCAAGACACAAATAATGAAATGTTGTATATAGGTGGAGGTGCAGGTATGGCTCCGTTGCGTTCGCATTTATTCCATTTGTTCCATACGGTTAAAACTGGTCGTAAAGTTTCTTACTGGTATGGAGCTCGTAGTAAACGCGAAATTTTTTACGAAGAACACTTCCGTGCTATTGAAAAAGAATTTCCTAATTTCACTTTCAATATAGCATTGAGTGAACCACTGCCCGAAGACAATTGGACAGGATATGTAGGATTTATTCATCAAGTAATTTACGATGAATATCTGAGCAAACATGAAGCTCCCGAAGATATAGAATATTACATGTGTGGTCCGGGACCTATGACCAATGCAGTAAATAAAATGCTCGATAATTTAGGAGTTGCTCGCGAAAGTATTTATTTTGATGATTTTGGGAATTAAAAAATAAAAAAAGGAAGATTAACAATCTTCCTTTTTTTTATTATTTCGTGAAATCTATTTTTTTTGAGTCCTACAATAGAATCGTTCAATTAGTTTTACATGTTCAAATGCCAATAATGTTTTTCTGTAATATACAAAACATCATAAAAAAATATGAACAATTCAAAATTAAATTTTACGTGCTCAAGCAAATTACACTCTATATTTGACATTGAACAATAATGTAATACAAACAGTTAAATTTTTAAACAATGACAGATCCACAAGCAGTTGTTTTGAACGAAACGATTCAAAAAGAGAATCCCGCAGTATATGCAATGTTATCGGAAAGAGGAAAACAGATATTTTTTCCTAAAATGGGAATTTTAGCCCAATCGGCTCAAGCCAAAGGTAAAGACATAAATGCCACAATTGGTGAAGCTGTAGCCGATAACGGTAAATCTATGTATTTGCCTGAATTCGATAATTATTTGAAATTAGAAGTGGAAAATATTTTTCCTTATGCTCCAAGTTTTGGTAAACCGGAATTGCGTGCTTTGTGGAAACAGTTTATATACAAAAAAAATCCATCGTTGGGTTCGCAAACTATGAGTTTGCCAATAGCTACCAATGGTTTGACTCATGCTATAAGTATGGCGGGATATATGTTTGCCAACGAAGGCGACTCTGTGTTAATTCCCGATTTATTCTGGGAAAATTATGATTTAATTTTTAATAAATCATATGGTGCTACAATTTCTACCTTTAATTCTTTTTCTAATAATGGATTTGATGTGGCTGCGTTTGCTCAAGCTATGGCTCAGGTAAAAGGCAATAAAATTATAACCTTACTCAATTTTCCAAATAATCCTACCGGATATACACCTACAGTAGCAGAAGCAGAGCAAATTCAACAAGCTATTTTGCAGGAAGCCGAAAAAGGTAAACAGATAGTGGTAATTATAGACGATGCATATTTTGGGTTGGTGTATGAACAAGGTGTGTTTATGGAGTCAATATTTACCAAATTATGTAATCTTCATAGTAACGTGCTTGCTGTAAAACTCGATGGTCCTACCAAAGAAGATTATGTGTGGGGATTTCGTGTTGGTTTTATGAGTTATGGTATTAAAAATGGTTCTGCCGCTTTATACGAAGCTCTTGAAGCTAAAACTGCTGGAGCGGTTCGCGGTAATATTTCTAATATTAACGTCAATTCGACGTAAGAAAAACGCTTAAATTTTTGGTAAACATAGGGAAATTTAGTATATTTAACTTTCTA
>MWCJ01000044.1 GCA_002069975.1 Bacteroidetes bacterium ADurb.Bin217
TAGAAAGTTAAATATACTAAATTTCCCTATGTTTACCAAAAATTTAAGCGTTTTTCTTACGTCGAATTGACGTTAATTAAAATGAAATTTTAAGAGCTACTGTTGGAGAGACTTTACTTTTACTTAAAGGAGAATACATAGGTACACAACTTATACTTAAATTATCGCTTGTATCAAAACTATATAAATGAGCATACACATATGCTTCGAGAATAGAAAGCACATACCACGTGCCCATTCCTATAATTGTTAAATCTCTATATCTGCGATAATAATCACGACCTTCGCGAACATTTTCGGGATAATAGCCCGATTCGCCAAATACGGTAAGTTGAACATTTGCAGGGGGAGTTTCGCCTTTTTCTATATACGGTAACCTATAGGCATCGTACACAGATTTAAATTCTTTATAATTTTTTTGATAATGCGTAAATCCATACCCTAACGCAGCAAATCCGGCATATACAATAGGAAGTTTTAAATAATTTTTGTTATAAATTTGACCTAACCCCGGACAGGCAGTAGAGAGCAACGCAGCTGTTTTAGGAGAATGTTCATGTGTCGTAATCGAAGTATGCGACGACACTGAATCTATGGTACGTATTTGCTGCGAAAATGCGATAGTACCCATACCCAAACAAACACAAACAATAGCGATAAACCGTATCATATGTTTTTGTTAGTCTTTTATTTTATCTAAAATGCCTAAAATTCTTTCTAAATCGGCCTCAGAAGTAAATGGTAATGTAATTTTTCCGGAACCTTTCGGGGTAATAGAAAATGTAACTTTCGATTTAAAACGGTTACACAAATCATCTTGTAATTGTTTGTACTGTTCAGAAAGTTTTTGTTTCGAAGAAGTAATATCATCTATCTGTTTAACTTCCTTATATTTACGAATCATTTCTTCAACTTCACGTACCGACAATTCCGATTCAATAATCTTAGTAAATAATTGCACTTGCAAATCACTGTCTTCTATAGTTATAAGAGCACGTGCATGCCCCATAGAAATATCTTCATTTATAATTCCCAATTGAATTTCGGGTGGTAATTTGAGTAATCGTAAATAATTAGCAATAGTTGCTCGTTTTTTTCCTACTCGCTCACTTAGTTTTTCTTGAGTAAGACTACACTCTTCTATAAGTCGTTGATAACTGGTAGCAATTTCAATTGCATCGAGGTCTTCGCGTTGCACATTTTCAACCAAAGCCATGGTAAGCATATCAACTTCGTTTACAGTACGTATATATGCCGGAATACTATCCAATCCTGCTAATTGAGCTGCTCTAAACCTACGTTCACCTGATATTATTTGATATGTTTCGGGAGTAACTTCACGAACGGTAATAGGTTGAATTACACCTAAATACGTTATAGATTCAGCAAGTTCAGCTAAAGCTTCTTCGTCGAATTTGGTACGAGGTTGATTAGGATTTGCCTGAATTTTCGAAATTTCTAATTCAATTCCTGTTTTTAATGGCGGTCTGTGTACAGGTTTTCCAATATTTTCGGTATCACCCAATAAAGCACCTATTCCTTTGCCCAAGGCATTTTTTTTTGTCATACTGCTACACCTTCTTTAATTTCGGGTAAATTATTTTTTATAAGTAATTCTTTAGCAAAGTTAAGATAATTAATGGAACCATTAGAATTTGCATCGTATAAAATTACAGGTTTTCCGAAACTTGAAGCTTCAACCAAACGAACATTGCGTTGAATAAGCGTCTCAAATACCATAGATTGAAAATGTGTTTTAAGTTCATCAACAACTTGGTTAGCAAGACGTAATCGAATATCGTACATAGTTAATAAAAATCCTTCAATATGTAATTGCGGATTTAAACGTGTTTGTATTATTTTTATAGTATTTAAAAGTTTTCCCAAACCTTCTAAAGCAAAATATTCACATTGAACAGTTACAATAGTTGAATCTGCAGCAGTTAAAGCGTTAACAGTAAGCAGTCCAAGTGATGGAGAACAATCTATAAGAATAAAATCATATTCATTTCGTATAGGATCAATTGCTCGTTTTAAAACTAATTCTCGATCTTTTTGGTTAAGCATTTCTATTTCTGCACCAACTAAATCAATATTTGCGGGCAAAATATGTAAATTTTCTAATTCTGTTTGTAAAATTGCCGTATGTGGATCAATATTACCAACTATACACTCATAAATTCCTTTTGATATAGTTTTATCGTCAATCCCAACACCTTGAGTTGCATTGCCTTGTGGATCAAAATCAATTATGAGTACTTTGTATTCGAGCACTGCTAAACTTGCTCCTAAATTTATTGCGGTTGTGGTTTTTCCAACACCACCTTTTTGATTTGCTATTGCTATAACTTTACCCATTTTTTTAATTATTTATGGCTTTATTTGTCAAAAATACAAAAAATACATGTTCCAAATATTTTCATATTTTTTCAGTTCTGTTTTTTTAGTAAAAAATAGCTATAACAATTTGATTTATAGATTACAAAAAGTTATTAACACATATGCAGTTTTTCGAATTCAGAAATAAGCAAACGCTCTATGCTCCCAGAATCTAATTTACAAAATGCATATAATTCTTCTTGTGTACCATGTGGGATAAAAGCATCAGGAATACCTAAGCGTAACACCGAACCTTTAAAATCATATAACTCGGTTTGTTCCAATACAGCCGAACCAAATCCGCCTTGAACTACACCATCTTCTATAGTTATAATCGTTGAATATGTTTTACATATTTTTTTAATACATTCTATATCAAGAGGTTTTGCGAATTTCATATTGTAAATTGCTGTTTGATTTCCTGTAGTTTGAGCTACACGTTCGGCTGCCTCCAAAGCTACATTTCCGAGCGGCCCAAAACTAAGAATTGCTATAGAATTGCCTTCACGAATTTTTTCGCTTCGCCCTATTTCATATACTTCCATAGTGTTTTTCCAGTCTACCTTAACGCCATTCCCTCGCGGATATCGTATTACAAATGGTTTTCCCGATTTATATGCAGTATACATTAAATTTCGCAAATCATGTTCGTGCAAAGGCGATGTTACTATCATACCCGGAATAGTTCGCATAAAAGCTATATCAAACACTCCGTGGTGAGTTGCACCATCGGCTCCCACAAGTCCTCCGCGATCGAGGCAAAAAATTACCGGTAAATGCTGCAATGCAACATCATGTATTACTTGGTCGTAGGCTCGTTGTATAAAACTCGAATATATATTGCAAAAAGGTATTAATCCATCTATTGCCATACCCGCCGACAGAGTAACAGCATGCTGTTCAGCTATTCCAACATCAAATGCTCGTTCAGGCATAGCTTCCATAAGTATATTCATAGAACACCCCGACCCCATTGCCGGCGTAACACCAACTATTCGAGTATCTTTGTGAGCCAATTCTAACAATGTTTCGCCAAACACATCTTGAAATTTTGGAGGAGCCAACGATGCATCGGGCAAATCGACCATAATACCGGTTTCTTTATTAAACTTACGAGGAGCATGCCATTGTGTTTGCGATTCTTCGGCTGGCTTAAATCCTTTACCCTTTTGTGTTTTAATATGTAATATTTTCGGACCTTTTATCTCTTTTAAATCTTGAATTGTGCGAACTAAATGAAATACATCATGACCATCAATAGGTCCAAAATAACGAAATTTAAGTGACTCAAATAAATTACTTTCTTTGAGAACAATAGCTTTAATTCCATTTTCTATTTTCTGTGCTAACGTTTGTGTATTTGGACCAAATTTGCTTAATTTTCCTAAAAAATTCCACACATCATCTTTCAACTTGTTGTACGCCTTAGATGTGGTAATATCCATAAGGTACTGATTCAATGCACCTACATTTGCATCTATTGCCATATTATTATCGTTGAGTATAACCAATATGTTGGCATTCGCAAATCCGGCATGATTGAGTGCTTCAAACGCCATTCCTCCGGTCATAGAACCATCGCCTATTACTGCGACTATTTGCCTATCAGTTTCGCCCGTACGTTGTGCTGCTATTGCCATTCCTAATGCTGCAGAAATTGACGTAGACGAATGTCCTGCCACAAAGCTGTCGTATATACTTTCTTGAGGATTAGGAAACCCGGAAATTCCACCAAATTTGCGATTTGTATGAAATTGTTGTTTTCGTCCGGTTACAATTTTATGCCCATATGCCTGATGCCCCACATCCCACACTATTCGGTCGTATGGAGTGTTAAGAGCATAATGCAATGCTATAGTTAATTCTACCGTACCCAAACTTGCACCAAAATGACCGGGATTACGACTACTTTCGTCAATTATAAAATCACGTAATTCCTTGCATAATTGCGGAAGTTGTTCTATCCCTAATTTTCGAATATCTTCGGGAAATTCAATATATTCTAACACGTGTTTCAACATTCTTTGTATTGATTGGCAAAAATAAAAATATTTTGCATAGTATTTTGTATGTTACAAAAAATAATACGATTAGCTTTACAAAACTTTGAAGTATGACGAAATATTGTAGCTTATATTACAAAATTTTGATACCATATATCATTGTATTACATTTGTAGCATTAAAATTAATTGTATGCGAAATTTTATTTTTGTTCTCGTTTGTGTATGCATATCTTTTGTTGGATTTTCGCAAAAAACAAGCGTAAAAATAGGAGTTCTTAAATATGGCGGAGGGGGCGACTGGTATGCCAATCCTACTTCAGTGCCAAATCTTATTGATTTTTGCAACAAACAATTGCCTGCTACAATTGCCCCTTCGAGTGTTGTAGAAGTTGGCAGTCCTGATTTATTTACATATACTATGGTTCACATGACAGGTCACGGCAATGTAGTATTTTCGCCCGCCGAAATTCAAAATTTACGCAATTACCTTATAAGTGGTGGATTTTTGCATATCGACGACAATTACGGTATGAATACGTTCATTCGTCGCGAGATGAAAAAAGTTTTTCCCGAACTTGAATTTGTTGAACTTTCGCCACAGCATCCTATCTATTCTCAGGCATATTCGTTCCCCAAAGGATTACCAAAAATTCACGAACACGATGGTAAGCCTGCACAAGGGTATGGACTTATCTTCGAAAATCGACTTTTGTGCTATTACACATATGAATGCGACCTTGGCGATGGTTGGGAAGACAAAGAAGTCCACAATAATAGTGATGCTACTCGTGCAAAAGCTTTACAGATGGGGGCTAATATTGTAAAATATGCATGTGTGAGGTAGTATACGTTTTACTCCAAATCTAAAAGGGGCAATCGTAGTTGTCCCGTACCTAACGGCACGGAATTAATCCCGTACTTTTATATTTCTACCGAGCTTACGCACCTAACGGTGCTATGTAATACGAAACAATTGATTTATATACGAATTGTATAGTGAAAATAATGTCGCTCCCACGGAGCTTAATGTCCTAAACATGTTACGTGCTACCATACTGTAACTCCTCCGGAGTTTTCATGGGAGGTAAACATCCATAGATGTTATCAAATTTGGATTACGCACGAAGACATTCGGACATTGAATCCGTTTATATCTAACTTACGGCACTGAATTAATCCCGTATTATTTTATTTCTACCGAAATTATGCACCTAACGGCACATTGTTTTATCTCAAATCTTGAATTATATTCGAATTGCCCCGTTAGGGGTAATATATGGGTAGAAAACCGAATATCAACAGTGACCCCACCCCGTAGTGGGTGGAAGAAAAATATCGTTGTTCCATATCGAACGGTTCGGTATTAATTCTGTATTATTCAATTTCTACAGAGCGTATGCGCACCTAACGGCGATATTCAATACCAAACAATTGATTTATATATGAATTGTATAGTGAAAATAATGTCGCTCCCACGGAGCTTAATGTAATAAATATGTTACGTGCTACCATACTGTAACTCCTCCGGAGTTTTCATGGGAGGTAAACATCCATAGATGTTATCAAATTTGGATTACGCACGAAGACATTCAGACTTTTCGACGCTCTGATATTCCAACACTCAGACATTGATACATGTAAGTAAATACTTCAAATTATGTCAAAATACATGCTTTACCTCTTGATTTTTAACAAATGATACTGTTATATTTGACAAAAAAACGAAACAATGAAACTACTTCGACACATCATACTCATAATTGCGGGTAGCACGCTGTGGATAAGCCTTACAGCTCAACAAACTGATACTGTAATATGGCATACTAATATGGATACAGCCAAAGCTATTGCTATGAAAACTCAACGTCCGATTTTATTGGTGTTTTCAGGTTCAGATTGGTGTAAACCTTGTATTTTACTAAAAAAAGAAATATTCGAAACTCCCGAATTTACAGTATTTACCAAAGACAGTTTAGTTACTGTGTTAGCTGATTTTCCGCGTCAGAAAAAAAATGCTTTATCGCCCCAACAAACTGCAATGAACGAAGCTTTGGCAAAAGCATATAACCCTTCCGGACTCTTTCCGCATGTTGTTTTACTTACTCCCAATGGCGATGTAATTCGAACATTCGGGTATCAAAAAAGTAGTCCCAAATTATACATTCAATTAATAACTGTTGCTGCAAACACATATGAAAAACCTAAATAATGCACATGTTCTAAAAAAATGTATTTTTCTGTGTACATTGTTTTTTCTTGAATTTCAAGCATATTCGCACAATTCAAATTTTTATAAAACAGATTTTGACTCTATACATTCTAAATATATTCACCCCACCAAACTTAGTATTACTCCAAGTAGAGGTGTGGTTTTATTTTCGTTTACCAGCGAAGAAATAGAACCAGTTTCGCTTACTATTCTCTCTATTCATGGAACTGTGGTGTATACTATACACAACCCTTACTACCTCAACAGCATGAATACTATAGAATGGACAGGCGTAGATATTAATGGAAATAAAGTACCTACAGGAACATATATTTGCATACTTCATATAGGAAATTCTGTATATTCACAAAAATTCTTTTATTCTAAATTATGATTCGAATTGCTGCCATAGTAAGCGTTATTGTATTGCAAAGTGTTTCAATATGGGCACATACACAAACCAAAATACTTACGCTTATGGGTGTACGTTTTGAGATTACTGCTATAGCATCTACACCTCAACAAACACAGCAAGGAATAGATGTAGGAATTGCAGAAATCTCGCGAATCGAGCAATTTCTCTCGCCCCATATTGCACTGTCAGAAGTTAGTATTATAAACAAAAATGCGGGAATACAACCGGTACAAGTGAGCAAGGAATTGTGCGACCTCATACTTCGCAGCAAAAAAGTATCGAAACTTTCGAAAGGATTATTTGACATTTCATGGGCAAGTATGGACCCTATATGGCGATTCGACGGAAGTATGACTGAGTTACCATCGCCCGAAGTTATTCAACAAGCCATTCAACTAATAAACTACTCCAATATTATAGTAAACACCGATAGTAATACAGTTTTTTTGAAACACAAAGGAATGAAAATATCATTTGGAGCTATTGGTAAAGGGTATGCTGCAAACAAAGCACGTGATGCAATGAAATTAGCTGGAATCCAAAGCGGTATAGTAATAGCAGGCGGCGATTTAATAACTTGGGGTACTCCCGAAGATTCTCAGCAATGGACAATAGGCATAGCCGACCCTCGTGAACCCGAAAAAGCAGTATCGTGGCTCGATGTAGGCGAATTGAGCGTAGTAACATCGGGCACCTACGAAAAATTTACCGAAATTCATGGTATTCGTTATTCACATATTATTAATCCCAAAACAGGATATCCTTCTACGGGATTGATATCTGCTACCATAGTATGTCCCGATGCCGAATTAGGCGATGCACTTGCTACCACCTGTATGCTTTTGGGTGAAAAAGAGGCATTGACACTCATAAATAAAATAAAAGGTGTAGATTGCATATTGATAACGCAAGATTTTAAAATTGTAGCGTCTAATAACATACAGTTGCAACCATATACGGTGCAATCTACTTATAGAATTATAAAATAAACAACCAATGAACACAATTGTTCGATACATTATAACAGGTATAGCAATGATTGCTCTGCATTCGTGTGTGAGTGTTGAAGCTTACCAAAAAGCCTACATAAACGACGAAGATATGAAACTCGATGCCCGCAAAGTAGAATATTATGAAATAGGCATAGAAAACTATCGCGAGGGTTCATCGGGAGCAAATGGCGGGAAAGGAGGCGGAGGATGCGGCTGCAATTAATTATTATTTTTTGCTTACAATTAGTTGGAATTATAAATACCTATGCCCAACAGCAGGTAATTCCAGAAGACCCTGAAATAAATTTTTTGTTTAATTATTACGAACAAGAAGGTAATCATTCTGCTGTTACGGGAGGCATAGGCACCGAAGCATTAACAAATATGGCACCTATGATTCAAGTAAATGTGCCAATAGACAGTGTCCATATAGTAAATGTATCGTTAGGCGAGGATTATTATTCATCGGCATCGAGCAACAAAATTGTGAAATATATTGACGAATCTACCCGAAAATATTTATCCTCGGCTTCCAAAGCAGATTTTAGATACTACGGAAATATTGCGTATAGTAAACGAAATTTAGAACGGTATAGAACCAACACATACATGCTGGGTTTTTCGAAAGAATTCGACGTTATTTCTTCGAGCATAGGGTATGGCTATCTTAAAACATCAAAAAACGAAAATTCATCGTTTCAATTCAAAAATCAATTGTATTACGATATTTGGAAAATTATATTACCCGGTGAATTTCGCGATTCATTGAAAACTCATTTTAGAGAATATCCTATGCGGTTGGGCAATTCGTCAACCGACTATGCCCGCGACACTCGGATTTCAAACACGTTATCGCTGATTTACACGCAAGTAATAAACAAAAAACTTCAAATTGCATTACTTTCAGATTTTGTATATCAGTATGGCTTGTTGTACACTCCGTTTAACCGTGTATTTTTCGACGACGGACAATATAACGACACCATAAAAGTATTGAATTCGGCTGTTGATGTAGAATTATTGCCAAACACACGCTACAAAGTTCCCTTGGGAATTCGCATACATTATTTCCCTTTAGATTTTATGGTAGTTCGTATGCGATATCGCTATTATTTCGACGATTTTGGAATTCGTTCGCATACCCTACAAGTTGAACTTCCGGTAAAACCATCGCCATATCTTACACTATTTCCTATAATACGATACTATACACAAACAGCTTCACACTATTTTTATGAATATGGCACGGTGCCCGTAGTTGAACAAAATGTATATCCACTTGTACCTGCTGTTCCCTATTATACTTCCGATTACGACTTATCGGCGTTTACCAATTGGAAATATGGCATAGGATTTCGCTACTCGCCTCTCTACGGATTGGCACGAGCAAACATTCCGTACACCGAAAAAAAATTATTAAAATTCAAATATGTTGACATGCGATACGTACGCTACAATAGAAGCGATGGATTGAATGCATGGTCGGCAACTATAGATTGTGGGTTTGTAATTGAGACACAGAAGAAGTAAACTGGTTCTAACAATCACTTTACAAGTTTTACAACCTGCTCACCTTGTTCCCCTGTAACTTTTAGTGTATACACACCTTTTGGCAAATGCCGAGTAGAAATAGTTGCTTCGGAGCCTGACTCTAGTTTAACTCCTGCACTGTTATATAATATATATGTCATTCCTTCTTGCATGCCTTGGATTGTAATGGTATTGGTGAATGGATTGTATGCAACAAAGATTTTAGTTTGAACTATTTCAACATTATTAATGCAATATTCTTCAATATTTTCACAACTATAATTAAAGTTATTTTTTTTATAAATCAGATTGCCTTCACTATCAGTTACGCATGCTATATATTTATGATCACTAGAAAAACACTGATTTATGTAAAAAAAATCGTTTTGAATATCTCCAACTCCTTCTATCCATTCCAAAGAACAATCGCCAGTCAATTTTATATGAGTTTTATATTCACCATTTTCTAATAAAACTTGACTTCGATCTGTTACAATAAATTCTTTATCAAGATATTCAATCTTAAAAATATCATCTTTTTGTAATGTAAAATCATATAGAATATATTTATTACCTTCAACTAAACTATCAACAATGTAATACTTATGATCAATATATAGATGTAAAACATCATTATTAAATTTTTGATAA
This sequence comes from Bacteroidetes bacterium ADurb.Bin217, assembly GCA_002069975.1. Classification (GTDB taxonomy): domain Bacteria; phylum Bacteroidota; class Bacteroidia; order Bacteroidales; family UBA1715; genus MWCJ01. The sequence continues at coordinate 10,182 of MWCJ01000044.1, forward strand.
ACAGTATCACGAATTATTGTATCTGTATAATTTACTTGATATCTTTCAGCAAAACAATGTTCAACAAAATCTACTCGACTAATGACTCCATAAAAACTCCCATTTATTGGCATTTCTTGACTATAAAGATTACATATACTTAAGAGTATAGTTATACCTAAAAAAAATAATTTCATATTTATTTTCTATTGATTTTTATATTCACATCCATTCATACTTATTTCTAATAATCCTCCTTGGTTTATTTGGAAGCCCGTTTGCAATACAACTTCGTTGCCAGCTTCAAAGGTAACACTTTTTCCATTTTGAATTATCACATTTTGTTGTACTATAATTTTATCCGATGCATTTAGTAATTCCGGAGTATTTATAGTATTTGTATATTGTATTATATCTGCATCGCAAAATCGCACATCAAAAGTTGCATAAGTATCAAACAATTTAATATTTTTAATATAAATATTACCTATACCACCTGAAATTTGAGAAAAACATATTGAATTTGGATTGGAATATTTTGAAAAAACACTTCTCCCATATATGTCACCAAATTGAGCTTCATGTAAATTTCCATTTTGCTCTATTGTTCCATTAATCCTATACAAATACATAAAATTATCTTTAAAACCATCACCTTGAGTATTTCCATATTTTTGATTATATGAATTAACAAGATAAATTAATACACCTGTATTTGACAAATTATTATCATAAAAACCTTCCTTTTTTCTAAATTCAATTATTAAAAATTCATACGAATTTGGTAATTGAATTTTATATGCCGAATTTTGAGAAGATGCAAGCGAATATATCTTATAGGTTCCTGAATTTGAAATTTCAGGAATATTATTCCACCCTAATAAATTTTTACAATATGAATTTGTATGTTGTGGAATTAATGTAGTATTTGCCATTATATCCCATTGTCCAATTGGTCGAATTTCAGATTCTGTTTTTGTTTGATATAAATCAAACAAACCTAAATTATGATATAATTCATGACAAAGAGGACCAATAAATTGAGTTTCGCTTTCAGTCATTAAAATAAAACTCCCTTTCTTTAAACCTTTAATCTTTTTATTAATAAATTCCATATGACTAAAAGCAGTCCATTTAGGCCAAAGTAAATTTCCAGGAGTTCCTTGTCCCTTTATAATAAATGTAACATTATCAATATATCCATCGTTATCAATATCTAATATAACATCATCAGAAATTGAATTCTGTATATTATCTAAAACATTTGAAAAAAGTTGTTCCATTCTATATTTATAATGTTTATCTCCAGAATAAAAACTTTTAAGATAACCATTAGGATTTTGAACAGAATATGGTTCATAATAACTTCTCAAATTTGTATCTTGATATGAAATAATATCAACACCATTGTTTAAAGGATAAAAATAAGAGTGAACATTTAATTTACCATATGAACTTTCCAAGAAATAATTTTTAACCGAAATATTTCCATTTATTGGATTATTAAAAAAACTTTCATAGAATTCTTGTTTAGGAGAAAATTCAGAATCATCTGCAAATCTGACGTAAATAACAATATTATTAAGGTTTTGAGTACTTTTAAGAGGCGAAAAATTATAAGTTACACCATTAATATCTACACTATCTAAAAACATTTGTTTTATCTCATTTACTTTTTGAAATATTATTTCCGTTGGCAAATTTACCCCAGGAACAAACCCTACACTAATTGGATTCACTGTTCCTACTATATATATAGAAGGCACAAGCTCATCATTTTGCAACAAAGCATAACAATAATATCCTGTATTAGAATTTTGCACAATAGTAAAATTATTGGCATCATGCAACCAACTATAATATTCGTCACCAGTAACAAAACAATTAACTACTACACCATTGGGCTGTGTTATTGTTGTTGGTAGATTTTCGAAATGTGAACAATAAGCATACATCGAAACTAAAGTAAAACAAACAAATAAAACTATCTTTCTCATACCCCTACTCTGTTACAATCATTTGTTTACTACCTACCAACACTCCATCGGTTACCAGACTATATATGTACATACCAGCTTGTAATTGCTGTGCTTGTATCGTTACCTCTGTTTGCTCGCGTTCAAAAACAGGGAGTTTAAGTATTTGTGTTCCTTTTAAATCATATACAAATACTGTAGCTTGTTCCACATCGCGTGGAATATACATGCCTATTATTGTATTTTGGGTAAACGGATTAGGTTTGTTTTGTTGCAATACTGCTTGCGACTGCGATTGTTCTTGTAATTCCGATTGCACACGTGTTTCTGATTTTAGTTTTGGCTTTTCTTGGGTAGAACAACACGTTTTCACACTTCGTTCTATTTCATCTATTCGTGATTGTTGCATTTTTAATTGTTCTATTTCTTTTTGCATATCAGCTATTGTTCGCACCATTTCTTTGTTTGCTTCCCATAAAATAGGTATAAATCCATCATAATTTATTGCTAATAAACCATTTTCATTTTCAATAACCAATTCAGGATATACTTTTTGCACTTCTTGAGCTATAAAACCAAAACTTGTTCGTGCATCTATAACCTCGATATCTTCACTGTATGAACTTATATCAGATTTAGAAGTATTTTGTTTAATTTTATAATTATAAGAATATGAGCTGATTGAATCAAATGCTATTTCATTATTTGACAGTTTTTTAATATTTTCTTTTAAGCGTTTATCTGAACCTGTAAAATTATTATAAGATGCATAAATTGCTCCATTTACATTAAGGGCAATTAATGAATTTGTTGAAGGATTTGTTCGAATACCAATAGAACCTGTTTGATTTATAGATATTCCTTGTGTATTAGCCCCCCCTCGCGTTACATATCCTATATTATTACATAAATACATTCGCAAACTTGAATATGAACCCGGATTTAATGTTATCCCCGAATTTACAGCATTTGACTCGTCACTATAATTTATCGTTTTTATTTCTAAATGTCCATATTGCGGCTTTACACCTATACCAATTTTCTGAGGAGTTGCATCACTTATGTAAAACCTATAATCAGCTACTTGATGTCTATTAAAATTCAATCCTCCATCGTAATGTTGAATTGCCCATTTGCTATTAAAAAAAACAGCTCTATCATTGGGCATCAAAAAATTGTTGCTTGCATCTACTTTTATCTGTCCAAAACTGTATATTGAACATCCCAAACAGAAAAATAAAAAATGTATTCGCTTCATAGTAATTATATTATGTTAAAAAAATTAGTTTAATTTAATTACCGACAAAAGAAAAAAAAAAAAAATGAACCATCCAAATTTTTACCTATAAAAATTGAATGTTTTTACTCGTTATTTTCAATTGCCTAAAAAATTAAGAAACTGTTTCTATCCATTTCAAAAAAATAAAATATTGAACCATCTTGTATTACACACAAAAAAACTGTACGTTTGCAAATAATACATGACAGGTAAAATATGACACAAAAAACGCTATTCATTATTGCTTCCATACTCTTATGCATAGCGGCATGTGTGAATTTTGCAACCAATACTACCAATCCCGATCTTATTCAAAAACAAGTGCCTACTCTGTTACACGTAGAGTGGTTCGAAACCAAGTATTTGTATATGATAGTACATGCATTGGTGTATCTTCCTATTATAGCATTGTCGTTCGACAAAAAGGTGTTTTTTATTCGTACCTATCGTATTGTTTTGCCTGCAATTGTAAGCACCGGCATATTATTTATTATTTGGGATTTTGCAAAAACGCACATGCACGTATGGGGATTTAACCCACACTATGTTATAGGCATGTATTTATGGAATTTACCTTTAGAAGAATTATTGTTTTTTATAACCGTACCTACCGCCTGCATGTTTATGTATGTATGTTTTGTTGCCTATGGTTGGATGCCTCGCGGCAATACTATAGACAAAATTACGGTATATATCATACTTGCATTGAGTGTGTTGGGATTTGCAAGTTGGGAATACACATATACCTCAACTGTTAGTTTACTTGCTGCCGCTACCGTAAGCATACACGTAGCATTAGGCAATGCATACACTCGCACCAAAACATATGTACTCTATGCAGTATCGCTCATACCATTTATTTTGGTAAATGGTATATTAACAGGAGCTTTTCAGAGCGAACCTGTTGTTTGGTATAATACGGGTGAATTTCTTAATATTCGTATTATTTCTATTCCTATAGAAGATGCTATTTACTTACTCCCACTTTTGCTTATAAACACCTCCCTATATGAATGGTTTCGCCAAAAATTTGGACAAAAAACCGATGCATAACGCACAAGCAAACTTTCAATTTTTAGTATATTTGATAAAATTTTTAAACTCATTAACGTATGAATAACTTTGATTTTTATAATCCGGTAAACATAGTATTTGGCAAACAAACAATTGCAAAACTTGCACAGTTAATCCCGACAAACGCAAAAGTAATGCTACTGTATGGCGGTGGTAGTATAAAACACAATGGAGTATACGACCAAGTAATTGCTGCACTCAAAGGTTTTTCGTATGTAGAATTTGGCGGTATAGAGCCCAATCCACGTTACGAAACTATGATGAAGGCTTTGGAATTAGCAAAAAAAGAAAATGTTACATTTTTGTTGCCTGTTGGTGGTGGTTCGGTAATAGACGGCACCAAATTCTTGGCAGCAGCTATGTTTGTTCCCGAAGGTACCGACCCATGGGGAATATTGCAAGGAACCATTCCGGTTACCAAAGCATTGCCAATAGGTACCGTATTAACCTTACCAGCTACCGGCACCGAAATGAATGGCAACTCTGTCGTATCACGAAATAGTACCAACGAAAAACTTGCATTTGGTAGTCAATTCGTTATGCCGCAATTCTCGATACTCGACCCCGTAACTTGTTTTTCGTTACCCGACAAACAAATAGCGAATGGTATTGTAGATGCCTATATTCATGTAATGGAGCAATATTTAACTATACCAAACAATACCCCATTGCAAGACCGATGGGCAGAAAGCATTCTTACCACCTTAGTAGAAGTTGCTCCTCAAATTATGAAACACAAAAACAACTACGATGCTATGGCTACCTTTATGTGGAGTGCAACTATGGCTCTAAACGGTATCATTTCCAGAGGTTGTATCGAAGATTGGAGTACACACATCATTGGACACGAACTTACCGCATTGTATGGTATAGACCATGGTCGCACATTAGCAATAGTGTTGCCGGGTAATATGAATATTCGCAGAAAAGTAAAAGGCGATAAAATCATACAATATGGCGAACGAGTATGGAATATAACCCAAGGAACAGACGACGAAAAAATTAACAAAACAATAGAAAAAACGGTAGAATTTTTCGAGTCATTGGGAGTTCCTACCACGCTTGCACCATATAATATTGGGGCAGATGTTTGCAAAACCGTATCGCAACGATTAACATCGCGAGGGCTTACCAAATTTGGAGAAGCAGGTGATATTACTCCCGAAGTTGTAGAGGCAATTTTGAAGGATAGATTATGATAAAAATTCTCATTTGTTCATTTAATGTTATTGTGTAGATAAAAAATAAATTGTATTTTTGAGATATGATGCAAAATAACATTAATAAAGAAAAATTAATAGAGTATTGGATTACAAGTTCTGATGAGGATTTTGAAACAATGATTGCTATGTTTGAAACAAAGCGGTATAGTTGGGCTTTATTTGTTGGGCATTTATTGATAGAAAAATTGCTAAAAGCATTATTCGTGAAAATTAATAATGATTATCCACCAATGATTCATAATTTACTGAGGTTAGCGGAGAAATGTAATATAAAACTTACTGATGAACAATTACTTGTTTTTGCTACTATTACGGCATTTAATATAAATGCTAGATATGATGATTATAAAATGAGTTTCCAAAAAAAATGCACGCCTGAATATTCAAATATTTGGGTTGAACATATTAAAGAATATAGAATATGGATAAAAGAACTACTAATTCAATAAAAAAATATGTTTCATCTGTTGCACAAAATTATCCAAATTTTGTAACAGCTTATGTTTTTGGTTCATTTGCGAAAAATAAGCAAGGAAAGGATAGTGATATTGATATCGCAATTGTTATAGATAATTTGCCGGATTCTGAGAAATTTGATAAACAAGTACAATGTATGATAATAGCGAGTAATTTTGATACGAGAATAGAACCTCATGTTTTGTCGCGACAAGATTTAATAACTGATAATCCGTTTGTGTATGAGATAATCAAAACCGGAATTGAAATTAAATAATCTGAATTTATTCGAAAGATATTTTAACAATTATATAAATATTTCATTGAAAACAGTTACAATACTTATACAATCATTTACACGCGAATGCACTATGCGCAACATGTATGACATGTATGCAAAACAAGCACGGAGCGAAGGTTATATTCGTATTGCACTCATGTTCGACGAGTTTGCTTTACACGAATTGTCGCATGCCAAAAATTTTCAAAAATTCTTTGACAATTCTGTTAGTGAATTTTCCGCGAATATAGTTGTGCCCACATTGGCTACAACGATTGAAAATATACGTACTGCTATAGCTGCCGAAATACATGATGCTGAACTCTATCGTACGTATAGTGAAATTGCAAAAGCAGAAGAAAACACAAAACTATCGGCAAAATTTAAACATATAGCCATAGCCGAACAATTTCACCAAAAACAATTAGAAAAAGTATTATTCGAATTGGAGAATAATTTGTATTTTTACAGCAATGAGCCTGTAGAATGGTATTGTATAAAATGTGGATTCACCCACGTTGGCGAACATCCACCGCTGGAATGCCCGGCATGCAATCATCCGCAAGGCTACTTTACACGAACATTGTAAACTATTATTTATTAACTATAAATCACAGATTATGAGCATAAAAGGAACAGAAACAGAAAAAAATTTATTAAAATCGTTTGCCGGAGAATCTCAAGCACGCAGCAGATATACGTTTTTTGCAAAACAAGCTAAAAAAGAAGGCTATGAGCAAATTGCAAACATTTTTATGGAAACTGCAGAACAAGAAAAAGAACATGCAAAACGTTTTTTTAGTTATTTAGAAGGTGGTGATGTAGAAATTACTGCAATGTACCCTGCCGGAAAAGTAGGTACAACTGCCGAAAATTTGGAAGCAGCAGCTATGGGCGAAAACGAAGAATGGACATTGTTGTATCCACAATTTGCCGAAGTAGCAGAAAAAGAAGGATTTAAAGAAATCGCAACATTATTTAAAATGATTGCAAAAGTTGAGGTAGAACACGAAAAACGCTACTTACGATTACTTGAAAATGTAAAAAGCGAAAAAGTATTCGAAAAAGACGAAGCTACTCGTTGGAAATGTACCAATTGCGGATATGTACACGATGGCAAAAAAGCACCGGAAAAATGCCCTGCATGTCAACATCCAAAAGCTTATTTCCAAGTAAAAGAAGAAAATTTTTAATTGAATTTTTTAAACATATAAGAAAGCTTTTTGCACACATGCAAAAAGCTTTTTTTTTAATTTACATCTCGCCATTAACGTAACATATAAATGTATGTTAATGTAAAAATATTCAGCTTTGCTAAATTGCCTCGCTTATTGTTTGATTAATTGCTATAAATAGTATATTTGCCTAAAATTTTTAACAATAAAAGGACATATATGCAACAATTGAGCGAACAGGAATTGATTCGAAGAGATTCCTTGCAAAAATTACGCGAATTAGGTATAGAACCGTACCCTGCACAAGAATTTAAAGTTACCGCCTATTCTCAGGAAATTTTAGAAAAATTTACTCCCGAAAGTACCGAATTTACAAATGTTACGTTGGCTGGTAGAATCATGTCGCGACGTATTATGGGTAAAGCATCGTTTTGCGAATTACAAGATTCATACGGACGTATTCAATTATATATAAACCGCGACGAAATTTGTCCCGGCGACGATAAAACACTCTACAACGATGTATTTAAACGATTGCTTGATATTGGCGATTTTATAGGTGTTACCGGATATGTGTTTTTGACACAAGTAGGAGAAATTTCGCTTCATGTAAATTCTATTACGGTATTGAGTAAATCGCTTAAACCGCTCCCAATTGTTAAAGAAAAAGATGGTGTGGTATACGATGCATTTACCGACCCCAAACAACGATATCGCCAACGATATGTTGACTTGGTGGTAAATCCGGAAGTGAAACAAGTGTTTTTGCAACGCACAAAAATTATAAATACCATGCGTAATTTTTTCAACGAAAAAAATTATGTTGAAGTAGAAACCCCTATATTACAAGCTATTCCCGGAGGAGCTTCGGCTCGTCCGTTTATTACACATCACAATGCGTTGAATATTCCATTGTACTTACGTATTGCCAACGAATTGTATCTCAAACGCTTAATTGTGGGCGGTTTTGAAGGAGTGTATGAATTTGCAAAAGATTTCCGCAACGAAGGTATGGACCGTACACACAATCCGGAGTTTACCGTAATGGAAATATATGTAGCATACAAAGACTACAACTGGATGATGGACTTTACCGAAGAAATGATAGAACGCGTAGCTCTTGCGTTACACGGGAAAACTCAAGTGCAAGTGGGCGACAAAGTAATTGATTTTAAACGTCCGTTTAAACGAATTACTATGTTTGACGCCATTAAAGAACATACCGGTATAGACATAAGCACTATGAACGAAGATGAACTTCGTGCTACCTGCGACAAGCTTGGCGTACATCAAGAACCAAGTATGGGTAAAGGTAAATTGATAGACGAAATTTTTGGTGAAACCTGCGAAGCGTCGTATATACAGCCTACATTTATTATTGATTATCCGGTAGAAATGTCGCCATTGTGCAAAAAACATAGAAACAATCCGAATCTTACCGAACGGTTTGAACTGATGGTAAACGGTAAAGAATTATGTAATGCATATTCAGAATTGAACGACCCAATAGACCAATACGAGCGGTTCAAAGAACAACTTGAACTTTCGGCAAAAGGCGACGACGAAGCTATGTTTATTGATCACGATTTTGTGCGAGCATTAGAATACGGCATGCCACCAACTTCTGGTATGGGTATCGGTATCGATCGTTTGTGTATGTTCATGACCAACTCACCTTCGATTCAAGATGTGTTGTTCTTTCCGCAAATGAAACCCGAAGTAAAATCACATAAAGACGACTTAGAAGTATATACTGCAGCAGGTATTCCACAAGAATGGGCAGAAATATTACAAACTATGGGATATGTGAAATATGCTGCTCTTACAGAAATAAAGTACACTAAGGTGCATCAAGAGTTGTGTGGATACAACAAAAAACATAAACTTGATTTAGCGAATCCAAAACCGGATGATGTAAAACTTTGGCTACAACAATAAGCGTATGAATAATTCAACAAAGATTGCTCTGATAGGTAGCGGTAGTTGGGCTACAGCAATAGCAAAAATTCTCCATACATCGTTAGATTCGTTGGTATGGTATATTCGAGAACCAGAAATTATAGAAGGAATTAGCAAGCATAAATCAAATCCAATGTATGTATCTGATATTAAGTTTGCAACAGAAAAACTCCAGATTACAAACAATGTAAATGAAGCTATAGCAAAAGCTGATATTCTTATATTTTGTGTACCATCAAAATTTATAGTATCGCTTTGTGATTCTATTACCGAATCTATATCGCACAAATATGTAGTAACAGCTATCAAAGGGATAGAACCCGGAAGTAATAAAATAATTTCGACCTATATAGAAGACCGTTTCAACGTGCCCAAAGAACAGCTTGCCGTAATTTCTGGTCCCTGCCATGCCGAGGAGGTTGCACTTGAGCGATTGTCGTATCTTACCATTGGTTCTCCCAATTATGATTTTGCTGCTCATATTGCGAAAATTATAAATGTGTGGTTTATCAAAACATGCGTTTCGAGCGATATTGTAGGGATAGAATATGCGGCAGTATTAAAAAATATAATGGCATTGGCAACCGGGATAAGTCACGGACTAGGATACGGAGACAATTTTACCTCGGTGCTTATATCCAATGCTATACAAGAAATGAAACGATTCTTAGACACTGTAGAACCCACAAACAGAGATATAAACGATTCGGTATATTTAGGAGATTTATTGGTAACAGCATACTCTCAATTTAGTAGAAATCGTACCTTTGGTATGATGATAGGCAAAGGCTATACAGTAAAAAGTGCCGAATTGGAGATGAATATGATAGCTGAAGGGTATTATGGTGTGAATTGTATTCATACCATTAACGAACAGTACCTTGTAGACATGCCTATAACACAAGCTGTATATCATATTTTATACGACAGAATTTCACCTTCGATGGAATTTAAAATTTTAGCAGAAAGTTTTAAATAATTAATTTTTACATAAAAAAACCTATGGTTTATTATATATTGATAGTAAATCAAAGTTTTTTTTATAATTTTGTAATAATTTGAAGCAAATACTTATAAAACAATAATACAATATAATGGCAAATAGTCTATTTATTCCTAAAAATTATCAATCGCCGCTCAACCTGAAGCAAACCGAGCAAGCGATAAAATTGATAAAAGACACGTTTGAGCATAATTTGACCGCCGAATTACGATTACGGAGAGTAACCGCTCCCCTATTTGTATTAAAAGGTACAGGTATAAATGATGACCTCAACGGAATCGAACGCAAAGTTACATTTCCCATAAAAGGATTAAACGATCAACACGCAGAAGTAGTAAATTCTTTGGCTAAATGGAAACGATTGGCACTTGCAGAATATGAAATTCCTCCGGGCTATGGTATATTAACCGATATGAATGCCATTCGTCCCGACGAAGATTTAGATAATATCCATTCCTTGTATGTAGACCAATGGGATTGGGAACGTACCATGCATGAACCCGAACGTAGTTTGGATTTTTTGAAATATATTGTAAAAAAAATATACGAAGTTTTCAAACGTACTGAATTTATAATTTCTGAAGAATACCCCCACATAATTCCGGTATTGCCCGAAGAAATTACATTTTTTCATGCTGAAGAATTGCTTGCAATGTATCCGAACAAAACGCCAAAAGAACGCGAAACTTTAGTTACCCAACAATACAAAGCTGTGTTTATTATAGGCATTGGACACGAATTGGCTAACGGTGAAAAACACGATGGTAGAGCACCGGATTACGACGATTGGAGTACACCTACCGGCAATGGTAATGTGGGTTTGAATGGCGATATTTTGTTGTGGAACCCTATATTAGAGAGTGCGTTTGAAATATCATCGATGGGTATACGAGTAAACCGCGAAGCTATGAATTACCAACTACAAAAATCGCAAGCAGAAGACAGAAAAAATCTCTTGTTTCATTCAAAATTACTCAACGGCGAACTACCCCAATCTATCGGTGGCGGTATAGGTCAAAGCAGATTGTGCATGTTCTTTTTGCGCAAAGCACATATAGGCGAAGTGCAAAGTGCACTATGGCCAGACGATATGCGACTTGAATGCAAGAAAAACAATATAATATTGGTATAATAGAAAGCCTCGAATGTAATTCGGGGCTTTTTTTTGAATAATACTGCCGCTCCTACGGAGCTATAATGCCCCATATATTTACATGCGACCTACCATATTGCCGCTCCTACGGAGCTAAATGAATACATAATGTTAAACGATTACGTAATTCCTATTGCATAATTTGGGTTAAACGGTTCAAGCCTCGGAGAGGCAACAGTATGGTAATAAAAAATGCAATGTAAAATAAGCCTCAGCGAGGCGACATTATTTTGTTTTACAAACTGTTAGTAAAAAAACTTTCAGTATTTTGCAAAAAAAATGTCACGTTTTTAAAATTCATTAAAATAACGTCAATTCGACGTAAGAAAAACGCTTAAATTTTTGGTAAACATAGGGAAATTTAGTATATTTAACTTT
>MWCJ01000045.1 GCA_002069975.1 Bacteroidetes bacterium ADurb.Bin217
TGAGTTCTTATTATTTTTATCAAAAACTAAGATACAAAAAATTAGCGGGCTTATACTTTTACAAACATACAGCCTCCGGAGCTTTCAAGCATAGACTTTTCTTTCCGAAATAACTGGTATTCGCAACAATAATTAAAAATTATCCTTCAGTTGTAATTCTACTAATTGTTTCCACTGCTCATACGCATCGGTATATTTTTGTGTGTTTGCTTGGTTTGGAACAATTTCTTGTATTTTTTGTAATCCTGCAAATGCCTCGTTCGTAGAATTATAATACCCTATTCCTATACCTGCTCCGCGAGCTGCTCCTGCTGCTCCGTCGGTATTGTACAGTTCTATGATTGCACCCGAAACCCCTGCAATAGTGTCGCGGAATACGGGGCTCAAAAACATATTTGCATGTCCGGCTTTTATGGTTGTTGGATTGATACCTATGTGTTTCATAATTTCCATACCGTATTGAAACGAAAATGCGATGCCTTCTTGTGCTGCGCGTATTATATGAGCTTGAGTGTGAGTTGTAAAGCTGAGATTATGAATGTGTGCCTGTATATTCTTGTCTTGCAATACTCGCTCTGTGCCATTGCCAAAGGGTAAAATTGAAATTCCTTCGCTTCCTATGGCAATAGTCGAAGCCATATCGTTCATAGTTTCGTATGGTATATTGCCGACTAATTTACGTATCCATGAATTAAGAATACCGGTTCCATTGATGCACAATAATACGCCCAAACGTATGTGTTCGGGGGTGTAATTTACATGTGCAAAGGTGTTTACTCTCGATAATGGATCGTAGGTTACCGTATTGCTTACGCCATATACCACGCCCGAAGTTCCGGCGGTAGTTGCTATTTCGCCGGGTTCCATTACATTGAGCGACAGTGCATTGTTTGGTTGGTCGCCGGCACGGTAACACACCGCTATTCCGGTATGAAGTCCCAATTCTTCAGCTGCTTTCTTGGTTACATATCCTTGTATACCAAATGTAGGAACTATATCTGCTAGCAACGAAGGGTCAATATCGTAATATTTCAACAACATTTTTGAAGGTTCTGCGTGTGCAAAATCCCACAACATCCCTTCCGAAAGTCCGCTAACGGTTGTTTGAATAGCTCCTGTTAAACGCATAGCAATATAGTCGCCGGGCAACATTATTTTATGTATTTTTTGGTACAATTCGGGTTCGTTTTCGCGAATCCATCGAAGTTTGGAAGCGGTAAAATTGCCTGGAGTATTTAGTAATGTTGACAAACATTGTTCGTTACCTAATTCGGCAAATGCATTTGCTCCAATACCCGTAGCACGGCTGTCGCACCATATAATAGACGGACGAAGCACCTGCTGTTGTTTGTCAACAACCACCAGCCCATGCATTTGATACGAAATACCAATTGCTTTGATATCGGTTACCGATACCGTTGATGACGATAATACTTCGTGCAAGGCGGCTTTGAGGTTTGTCCACCAATCGTGGGGATGTTGTTCTGCCCAACCTTGTTGCACGGCATGTATTGCCATTTCTTGTTTAGGGTAAAAAGCCGATGCTTTGTTCTGTCCTGTTTCGCCGTCTATAAGCGAAACTTTAACTGATGAACTTCCTATGTCGAATCCGAGTAAAAACATTATAATTTTAAATTTTTAATTCTTAATTTTTAATTAGTTGGTGAGTACTTCGACTTGCTCAGTAACCACTTGTCGAACTTAGGTTGGTGAGCTTGTCGAACCATGAGTTATTAGTTTTTTAGCTACCAAGTCACGAAGACTCAAAGGTTATAAACTCAATTTCACTTTGTCTCCTTTATATTCAATAGTTTTTATAGCAGCATTATTACCAAATGCTTTAGCGTTTGATGTATCAATAAACACTATGGTAAATGTCTGTTTTTTTAACATTCCTGTAAATTCTCCTGTTCGTTTTTCTATGGTTATTGTTTTTGTTTCTTCGTTGTACTGTATAGGAATTGTAGTGAATTTCCCTTTTTCGTAATTATAATTTATAGTTTCATCGGCATACAACGTAAAGCTTGCATCTTTGCCTCCATATACATATAATGTAATTACTGTATCGGGTTTTTCGTTAGTGTATTGCATTGCAACTCCGGTAGGAATTATAGAACCTTCTTTCACAAATATTGGCATTCGGTCATACGGAGCATCTGCCGAAACTGTCTGTCCGCCATTCACATACGTGCCGGTGTAGAAATCATACCACCCTTGCCCTGCGGGGAGATAAACGCTGCGTTTGGTTGCCCCGGCTTGATATACCGGATTAATAAGGAGCGAAGGTCCAAACATATATTGGTCGTTTATATTCCATACTTTTGAATCGCCGCCAAAGTCCATGATAAGTCCACGCATTATGGTATAATCGGTATGATATGTTTGTTGTGCAAGCGAATAAATATAAGGCATAAGAGCATATCGAAGATTATTATAATATAACATCGATTGATATGCTTTGTGCGATTCGGGAGCTATGTTGTACATTTCTCTAAACGGGAATTGTCCGTGAACTCGAAAGAGCGGACAGAATGCTCCGAATTGATACCAGCGAGTTTGTATTTCACGCCATTCTTCAAGTATGTCGGGAGTGGTTTTGTAGAATTTATCTTCGATAGAAAAACCACCAATATCCATAGTCCAAAATGGTGCTCCCGAAAGAGAGAAATTTACCCCTACCGAAATTTGGTCTTTCAAATCGCTCCAGCGGGTTACAATATCGCCACTCCACACTGCTGCTCCCACACTTTGAATACCGCTGTATGCAGAACGAGTAAGAATAAATACTCGTTTGTCTGGAGCTGCTTGTCGTTGCGATTCGTATACACCTTTGGCATTTACATAGGCAAAAGCATTAAACATTTGGTCGCCTGTACCTACTGCGGTAGGGTGCATGTTCAATTTCCTGGCATGGTACGATATGTTTGAATGCATATCGGGTTCGGTAGCGTCGAGCCACCAGGCATCGAATCCTTTATCGAAAATTGCAGGTTTTATTTGATTCCAAAATGCTTCGCGAGCTTTGGGATTGAATGCATCGTAATAGGTGTTTTTGTAGCCGGGTCCAACCCAGTCTAATCGGCCTTTTTCAATATTATTCATATACAAAAAGCCTTGGTCTTTCATAGCTTTGTAATTGTCTATACCTTCGTAATATTTAGGCCATACCGAAATCATGATATTGCAATGCAATTCGTGTACTTGTTTGCACAGCATTTCGGGATTGGGGAATGTAGTAGTGTCGAATTTGTGCGAACCCCATTGGTCGGTAGGCCAATAGTGCCAATCAAGAACAATATTGTCTATAGGTATCTGTTTGTTTCGGAACGTTTGTACTACCTCAATCATTTCTTGTTGTGTTTTGTAACGTTCGCGACTTTGCCAAAATCCCATAGCCCATTTGGGAACTATAGTAGCTTTTCCGGTAAGGCTGCGATAGCCTGCTATTACTTGGTCGGCAGTAGCTCCGTACACAAAATAGTAGTCAATACAGGTAGCAGCTTCCGCCGACAATGTCAATCGGTTTTGTTCTTCAGGCGAAAGCGGGTTAAGATGTTGTAAGCCCAAAAATCCTCCGCCAATCTTCCATTCTAATTTTATGGTTTTTTTTGTGCCTTGTTGCAAATCTACTTCGAACGGACGCGACCACGGATTCCAATTTTGACGCCAATGGTCAAATAGCAATTCGCCATCAATCCACAATTTTACATAGCTTGAATGATACAGTAAAAATTTATGCAATCCTGCAATATCTGACGAAATCGACCCTTCCCACGTAATAGTACCTTTGTCTTTTAAATCTTTCGGAATTCCTTCGAAACCAGGTTCTTCTTGAAACCGAAAATCTATGGTTGAATCTATGGTAGTTTTTACAACTTTGCCATCGAGTGTATAGGTAGCTGTAAGTCCTCCGGCTTTGCCTGTTTTGTCGAATAATTGCAAATTTGATATTTGTTGGTATTCGCGCGGGTCGCCAAATCGCGATATCGATGCATTGTCCCACAATATACCATATTGTTTGTTGCTATACAAAAATGGAATAGCTGCCACCAAATTGTGTTGTGCTATTTCTACATCTTTACCTTTGTAATTTACATACCCGTGGTGTTGTCCGCCAAGTCCGTAAAATGCCTCATCGTCGGGCGATTCAAACGATTGCACAACTTTGTAATAATTGGTTCCTTCGAACGAGGTTGGAATAAACTGTTTGCCACCTCCTTGTTTTTCTTGCAGTAACACTTTGCCCGTAATATCTGAGAATACAACTGCTCCTGTAGTTTTTTCTACCTGTGCAGTTATAGATTTGGTATTTACAATTACATGCGTATTAGTTTCGGTTACACTCCATTCACTAAATGTTTTTTTAGGAGTTTTAACTACCAAACTGCTATCGGTAGGCAACGAATTGAATGCCGATGTAACACGAATAATTTTTTCGGAATATACCTGTAAACGAATGTGTAACGAATCGAGTGTTATAACAACACCATCATTTGTTTTTTTGTAACTTTTTGAGGCACATGAAAACAATGAGGCTACCACAGTTACTGCAAAAATTAGTTTCTTCATAAGTTTAGTTATTGTAAATTTTACACAAAGATATGTGTACGCAATGAATTTTTCAAGAAAAAGTGAAATTTTGTAATACGTACCATATCCAATAATTATTTAGATTCTATTATAAGTTCAGCCTTTTGTAAGCCCGGAGCACTTGCTTGTATGGTTATAGTTCCGGGTTTGTTGGTAGATTGCACAATCAATTGAGCCAATCCGTTGAATGTATTTCGCTGCCATTGTTTCACAGGGGTAATAATTTGTACTACACCCGGGTCACGATTGGGATAATCCCACTGATTTGGTCGTTTTAATTTCTTTCCTACCACAGCATATACATTTATTCCTTGTTTAAGAATAGCTTGAGGCAACACGTATTCATGTTTGTCATTTGGCGTGAGCATAGCACCATTTACATATATCACTTGATTGGCAACAATATTTTTAGCATACAATGTTACTATCATATCTTTTGAAATAGTTGGGAGTTCAAAATCGCCACGGACAACGAGTAAAGTGTCGCGATATTCGTCCCATTGCATAGGTTCCGCAGAATACACCGCACGCCAGCCCGAATCGTCGAATCCTACTGCCACTTCGGGACGTTTGCTCAGAGATTGAACAGGCAATTCTTTACGAATAGTTATTGGGAGCACTTCAATTTTGTCTTCAAACACTTCGGGTTCGTGGCTCGAAGGATTGCCATTACCTACGCCTATATATTTCCCATTACCTTTGATGTCGAATTGCACAGCGATGTTGGCATCTGGCACTACAATACCTTTGTTGTCAACAATTTGAACTTCGCACAGAGCTACATCTACACCATCAGCAGCAAGTGATTTTGTATGAGAAACCAACTTGATAGTAGCAGGTTTTCCGGCTGTTTTGAAATCTTTGGTTGTCATTAATTTTGTTGAATCTACACCTGACAGCACAAGCGAGCCATATCCACGTACAGTAAGCGTACCCGGTTCAAAGGTAATAGGCCAGGAAATATGTCCGTTTTTTTCCATTGCTTTTGTACCTAAACTTTTACCGTTGAGCACCAATTCTACCCGAGCACAATTGCTAAAAACAGTAAGATTAAACGTTTCGCCGGGAGTTCTGTTCCAATTGCTTTCTATATGAACCACAGGTTCTTTGGTCCACCACGATTTGAGATAATATACATTATCTTTGGGGAAACCGCACAAATCTAAAATGCCAAATTGCGAAACCACACCCGGCCAACCGTATGGTGTTGGTTCGCCTCGGTAGTCAAATCCGGTCCAATAAAATAGTCCTGCTAAAAAATCGCGTTCTGCATAAAATTTCCAACCGCCTTCCATACCATCGTCATACAAATTGGTTGGAGCAAGCCAACACAGGGTGTCAATAGTTTGGTATATACCACGCGTACGCACTGTATTGCTTTCCTCGGTTCCTATACTTGGTTGCCATGGAAATTTACGGTGATGTTCGTCTACATTGCCGTGTTTTAAATAGTTGTATCCCATAACTTCTGTTTTTGTGCCTATACCGGTATCCCAACCGCCACTGCTTGCTATGGTAAACGGACGAGTTTTGTCGAATAATTTAGCATAATTCTGCATATGTTCTGCTATAGCTGCTCCTTTTGTGCTTCCTTCTATAGCCCACTCCTCGTTACCCAAACTCCACATAAACACTGATGGATGATTTCTATCGCGAAGAATAAGTCGTGTAATATGAGATTTATGATATTCATTTATTCCCATCAGTCGAAGTTCGTCCATCACAAGCATACCCAACTCGTCGCATATTTTAAGTAAATCGGGACTTGGCGGATTGTGCGAGGTGCGAATAGCATTTACCCCAAATGATTTGAGTTGTTGAATTCGCCATTTTTGTAATTCGTAGGGAATTGCTATGCCCACACCGGCATGGTCTTGATGCACACATACACCTTTAATTTTTACAGGTACATTATTGATAAATAACCCATTATCGGCAGTCATCTGTATCGTGCGAACACCAAAGGGAATTTCTTGCGAATCTACCACCGAGCCATCAACTTCTATAGTAGTTACAAGGGTATATAATGTAGGACTTTCAACCGTCCACAATTGCGGATTAGGAATGTGGAGTTTCGATGAACTAGAAATTGTTGCATATGATTTTTGGCGTGGTACAATACTATGAGATTCAGAAATGCTGTCGATTATTTGCTTTTGTGAGTTTAATATGGTGCAGCTCACTTTTGCTTCAACATATGTTCCCAATTCATTTATTACCATACATTCTACCCCAATAGATGCCCGTGTTCCATTTCCGGTTCTGTCTATACTAAGAGTTTGAACAAATGTGGGATAATTCGAATAAAAGTGAATGGGATTTGTTTTTACAAGCCACACGTTTCTGTAAATCCCTGCACCTTCGTAAAACCACCCCTCTTCTTCGGTAGCGTCTACTCGTACTGCTATAGTATTGGAGCCACCAAAGTTTAAATATTCGGTAATATCGTAACTAAAACTGGTATATCCGCTTGGCTCGTTTCCAACAAAAAAACCATTTACAAACACCAAAGAATTACGATATACACCTTCAAATTCTATTCTGATTCTGCGAGCAGTATCGCTCAAAGGAACAAAAAATGATTTGCGATACCAACCAACACTATGTTCCGGAAAATATTTTCCAATAGCTTTTGACCCATGACTATTGCTTCCTTTTGCATCAAAAGGCAATCCAACACACCAATCGTGCGGAATTTGTACTGTTCGCCACGATCTGTCGTCAAACTTCTCCGAAGCCGCACCATCACCATAGCCAGTTTTTGCCAAATAGGAAAAATGTCCGGTATTGAAATTAAAATCTTTGTGTACATCGCTCGCATGTCCCAATGCAAATTTCCAGTCGGAATTAAACCGTATGGTTTCTCGCGATGTTTGCGAATATCCAATAGAACTTACCATACACAGTAATGCAAAAATCAATACACGCAATTGTTTTGTTACAACCATTGTAAAAAATATAAATGAATAAAAAAGTATCAACTCCAAATTTAATTACAAGTATACAAAAAAGTTTGTGTTAAAAGTACAATATGTCAAAATTTATTTTTATGTTTGTATTATCTTTCTTTTTTGAGAATATTGGGAGATTTATTAATACTGATTTTTAGACCTTATTTTATGCGTACAATTGTATCCCTTATTGTGTTTGCTTGTTGCGTTCAATTTATTACAGCACAATCTGTTAAAATAGATTCTGTAGATGCACACGGCAATACTATATATATAGGCAAAAAACCTATTCGCAATTTTTCAATCGATGGTTCGTACAATGGCTTAATATATTATCGTTCGTTCGATAGCTTGTTCGATGGCAACCAAGCTGAAGAAAAAATGATACTAAGCAATAGCGATGGTGGCGGCGAACAACGAGTTTTACGTTTAAATTTTTCGGGACGACCAACCATAAATACTTATTTCAAATCGGATATGTTTGTTGCCCCAAGTATGCGTGGTCCCGGGTATAACACCGCAACATCAGATAAATTGGGAGTTGAAATAGGAGTAAATTTAGAAGCACAAATTCATACCGACAATGGTACTGCATATTTAAAATTTGGGGGAACGCAATTTACCAAACTTTCACGATTGACCTTATGGAGTACCGAAAATAAAGGTGAGAGTATGTTCGAACGTAGTCCATGGGGAGGGTTTCAACAAGCAGGACAAAATTATGAATCATATTATTCACAAGGAACTATTTCGCGCGACTTTACCTGGGGTAACAAATTCTTGCAAGGGTTTACTGCCGATATAGTAAAATTGCCTTACAATTTAGAATCAAAACTTATTTATGCAAAAACACCAAATAATGGCGGACAAACATCGTATGTAAGCAACAATTTTAATATGTCGTACGGTGGTAATATTCGCAAAATATTTGGTATGAATTATTTGGGTGTAAATTCTTTTAATACCCGTGCCCTTACCAGCGATGTAAACGGTAAACCATACGGATACAATGTGATGACAGCAGATGGTTCATATTCATTCTGGCAAAATGATATGGTGTTTTCGGGCGAAATAGGTGAATGTCGTTTTGTAGAATCTACCGATTTGTCAGAAAATTGGGCGTATGCAATGGATTTTAGTTTATTATCGAAAAGTAATATTATATCAGCACCACTTACATTTCATTACTATTATATACAACCGCAATTTATAAGTTTAGATGCCGGTTTTAATACATTTTTGCGTGATGCATCGGCAAACTACAATGGCGAAGGCGGAAGCGGAAATGCGGTAGGTGCAAATATTTCTGATATTGACTATATAAACGGTAACCGCAAAGGAGCCGATGTGCGTACCGAATTAAATATAGAAGGATTGAAAGTAAATCTGGCGTATGGTATTTCGCAAGAAGTTGAACATCTTACCAATATTGTATCATACACACACCGAATCAACGGAATTATGTTTGCGCGAGTATATCCGTACCGTACTGTTTTGGGTGAAAACGAAAGTTTTAACACTACCTATCGCGGATATTACGAAACCGGTTCTATTGATACAACAAATCCTACGTACAAACCTTGGGAAAAACTAAATTTTAACACAGTAGAGTGCAATTTAAAATACAAAATCAATGTATTGAACAAACCATTGTATATGTTTTATTTAGGTTCGCTTTCTACTATGCAGCAAGATTTGTCGTTGTATCCTGTGGCTTCGGACAAGGCGTATATGCAGATACAGTATCACGAAATAGAATCGTACTATAAAGTTCTAGAAAAAATTGCACTTGCCGGATATATTGGCATAGAAACCATGAAAGGCAATCAATACATGAAACATGGACCTAATTTGAAGGGTAAACCTACCAATGCTATTGGTACGGGCTTAGGATTAGGTTTTGATGCCGAAGTATCGAATTCTGCAAATGTGTATGTACGCGGACGATGGTTTGACTATAAAGACAAAAATAATACATTCTATACCTACAAAGGATTTGAAGGTACGGTAGAATTACGTGTTTATTTTTAAATAATGATAGAATTTATACAATTTAGAATACAATTATGCGAATGAGAAAAATTCCGATTATTATCGCACTCAGTACTTTGAGTTTGTGGACGTATGCACAAAACCAAAAAGTTACTTTCAACGGAGCAGCACGCAGTTCTATAGAGAGCAATTTGTTGCCCGAAACCGACACATCAAATATAGACCAATCAACAGGTGGCAATACGGTGGTTGATTTACGAATGGACATTAAACCGTCGGACAATATTCGTATCAAAACTGATTTCCGATTTGCCAATCCTATGGGTGGATTTTGGGGGCAAGGTGCTGCTATTCAGCTTCGTCATTTATCTATTAAAGGGGTAGCAGGCAATATTTTTAAATATCGATTTGGCGATATCGACCTCAAAATGACACCCTACACATTGTATAATACCGATGGGGAATTGTCGAAAAACGAAGCCGAAATATTCAAGTATACACGAAATTTAAATCAAGAAGAAAATTTTATGTATGGTAATTTTTGGCACCAACAAGGAGTTGACGGAGCATTCCGTTTAGGATTCGATAAATTTATACAATCAGCCGATGTATCAGGATTTATGGTGCGTAACCGCAGTGTAGAAGGAAGTGTAATTCCCGACAGATTACAAGGTGGTACAGTTGTAAAATGTAATATTAATCCTACCGCATATATTGGGTTCAACTACATTTCGTTATTTGATTTGCCCAAAACGGTTAACAACGAAGCCAAAGAAAAATATCAAAATTCTGTATATTCGGGAATAGCACGCATGCATATCAGAAATTTTGCATTGTTTGCTGAAGCCGGAGCTTCGTTGGTGGCATATACTGACACGTCTGCTATTGCAATAAAAGATATAACCGGAGACTTTTTTGAAGTTGGGTTTGAACGAAAATTTATTGCAAATCAACTTACATTTCAAACAACATATCGAAGAGTAAGCAATGATTTTTATAGTTCCGGTGCACAGTCCAAACGGATAAACTTTGGTAGTACTCCGCAAGTGCTTCCTATAGTTTCAGAAAATATGTATACTCGGTCGGTTGGATTGATGGATTTAGTAAAAGATCAAACAATATACAATCAGACTATAACACCGCAACTCATGGGGTATGATTACGCATTAAATCATGTAACACCTTACGGCAAAGCTACGCCAAACAGAAAAGGTGTGTCGGTAGAATTAGACTATACCGATTCGGCGAACGTATATGCAACGTCAGTAGCTGCGGATTTTTTACAAGATGTTCGTGGCGAAGGAACCGAAGAATTGCGTAATTATTTGTTGCTCAACTGGAACGGTATGCTTGCGATAAACAAATTATTAGATATTAAAAATACTTTACAAATTACCGCAGGTGTTCAATATGCAAGTAGTACTCGCGATGGCAAAGGTTTGGTGCCAAATGTAGATTTTCAATCAATTGCCTACGATGCAGGTATAGAAATAGAACTTATACCGCGATTTGATGTATTGGCAGGAGCAAAATTTGTAAATGCAGAAGGAACAGAATATTTCACGACTCGCACTGAGTTTAATGAAATTGATGATTATTCGGTTTTTTCCCTCGAAACCAAACAAACATTGTATGCCGGTGGTGTTCGATATAGATTCAACGATAATATTGCGTTAACTTTACAAGGAAGTACGTATTCATTTGCAGATGCTACAACTTCTACAAATGACTTCTCGATACAACAAGTATATCTCTTATTTGCAATGAAATTTTAATACACATGAGACTTATGAAAAAAGCATTATATTATATACTCGCATTCGCTTTAGGAACAAGCTTATTTGCAAGCTGCGAAAAAGAAGATCCAATAGGACCAAGTTTAGTTGATTTGTATGGACCATTTCGAATTTTAGATTCGTTGAGTCACGAAAAATCTAACGGCATCAATTTCAAAACCGATAGCGTATTGCAATTTAGCGGTTCGTGGAGCAATTTGGCAGATTGGAAAATTGAAATTAAAGGAAGAACTTCTGGAGCGGTAAAAACAATTATCGGAAAATCTAAAAATCTTGATTCAATTGCCGGACAATGGAATGGTAATGCCGATGGCATATTTTTCAGAAAAGAAGTATGCGATGTGTTGTTTTCGTTCAATGACTATCCCGATAGTATGAAAACAACTATTACAATTGCCGAAACACGAGATTATTCTAAAGATGGATATATAATTAAACATTTTGAAGGTTCCGGACCTGAAGAATTTTGGGGTGGCAACGGAAATCAAGCGAAACGTATAAGTAAAACCGATGCTCCTGAAGGAACTAACTATTATTACATGGAAGGTACCGAAGGTGGAGAAGGATATTGGATAGGTAGCTTTCCAGGCATATCGGCACAAAGCATAGCAGGAGAAACGCATTTGCCATTTAACGATGCCGATACTGCAACCACCTATGTAAACTTTTTTGTACGTGGATACGGAACCGCGAATACGTTTGTAAATATTGAAATTAAAGAAGATGATAATAATAACGGATCGCATGACGAATCGAGTGAAGATTCGTTTGGATATCGGTATCAGGTTCCAACAACTGCAACTTCGTGGCAAAAAGTTTCAATACCTTTAAGTAAACTCCAAGCAGAAGCAAATGCAGCCGGTAATGGTAAAATGGAAATTAGTAAAATTTCTAATGTATATATTATGCTATTTTCAAATGGTATTGAAACAACTAAACTTGCGTGCGATATTGATTTTATCATAATTACTCAAGGCAAACCTCTATAATACAACAACTATGTACTTAAAACCAAATATTATGAAAAAAATACTATATATAGCAAGTTTTTTACTTGTGCTGTTAAGCTTGAACAGTTGTGTGCATTTTTTGCCAATGACACTCAATTCAGCCGACGACAACGACCCATATTTTGCAATTAATAATGAAGTTAATACCGATTATTTAGAAAAATTTACTGCTACCGATATTTTTACCGATGATATTCGTAACACATGGGGCACCGAAAAAGATGCTTGTCGCGAATTTGTAGTTGTAGATTCTGTAAAAAAAGCAGGTGCTTCGTCGCTTCTTATGACGTGGGACAAATCAAAAAAAGGCTGCGACTGGATTGGTGTAGGTTGGGCATGGAACAACTGGCAAGTGGTAGATATGTCGAGCATTATAGACACGTGGGCTGTACGCTTTTGGATTCGCACCAAACAAGGTACATTACCTAAAGTGCCCCTTATTCTGAGTTTTATAGACGATGCTAACAAAACCACCGAATATGTGTCGGTAAGCGAAAAATTTTACAAAGGTTCCGGTATAGACGAAACATGGAAAGAAGTAATCATTCCATTGTCATACTTTCGTTTTATTCCTAAAGGTGTAAATGTAGCTTCGGTTTCGCAGTTGATTGTGACCTTTGAAGGAACCGGTTCGGTATATTTCGATGAATTCCAGTTAATTAACATGAGCAGTAAAACTGATGCAAGCGGAAGTAAAAAAGAATCTGCATTTACCGCTACCGAAGTATTTAACGAAACCGCACAAAATATATGGGGAATCGAAAAAAATACCTGTCGCGACTTTTCTCTTGTTACCGATGTGAAAAAATCCGGTAATTCATCATTATTCTTATCGTGGAATACTGCAAAATCTGGATGTGCAATTATTTCTACAGGATTTGCTTGGAACAATTGGCAGGTGGTAAATATGACCGAAGTAATAGATTCATATGCGTTACGATTTTGGATACGCACCAAAGAAGGCAGTTTGCCAACAATTCCTTTATATATTAGCCTGCAAGACGATGGCTCTATAAGTTCAAAAAGTATAGGGATTACGAATGCATATTACAAAGGCGAATCAATTGACACCAATTGGAAAGAAGTTATCATTCCACTTTCGCACTTTCGCTGCAAAGAAGAGGGATTAAATCTATTCGAAATATCACAACTAATTATGACATTCGAAGGAACTTCGGCAGTCTATGTCGACGATATTTCGTTTATTCCATATCAATCAAAAAAATAACTAACCACTAAAACATAGCACTATGCGTAAATCAATTGCTTTACTTATTCTTGCTCTTGCCATAGCAACAAACATATATGCTCAAAATACTCCGGAGTATCCTAATTATAATACATCGCCTATACCTCCCGACAGTAGTGGAATGAACAGCAATGCGGTGCAGTTGGCAGCAAAAATGCATTTAGGCTGGAATATAGGAAATACCTTGGAAGCTACCGGTGGCGAAACAGCGTGGGGCAATCCTATGGTAACAAAACAATTAATTGATTTAGTGAAAAAAAGTGGATTCAATGCCATACGTATACCCTGTGCATGGAATCAATATTTGTCGAATGCCGCAAAAGCCGAAATTGATAAAAATTGGCTCAAACGAGTAAAAGAGGTAGTGGATTATTGTATTGAAAATGATATGTATGTTCTATTGAATATTCACTGGGACGGTGGGTGGTTAGAAAACAATTGTACGCCCGAATTTAAAGATAGAAACAATGCAAAACAAAAAGCATTTTGGGAACAAATTGCAACGTACTTCCGCGACTATGACGAACGCTTGATATTTGCCGGAGCTAACGAACCTAATGTTGAAAATGCAGAACAAATGGCAGTGTTGTTATCATATTATCAAACATTTGTTGACGCTGTTCGTGCTACAGGCGGACGAAATTACTACCGTGTATTGGTTATGCCCGGTCCGTCGACCGATTTCGAAAAAACGTATAAACTTATGCATACGTTTCCAACTGACAAAGTACCAAACCGTCAGATGCTCGAAGTTCATTATTATACTCCTTATAATTTCTGTGGGTTAACCGAAGATGCAAGTTGGGGACGTATGTCATTTTATTGGGGCAAGCAGTATCATTCCAAAACCGACACCCTACGTAATGCATATTGGGGCGAGGAAGATGAAGCAATACGCTTGTTTGGACTCATGCGACAAAAATTTGTAGACAAAGGTATACCTATTCTTGTAGGAGAATACGGAGCCGTTCGACGCAACAATATTCCCGGAGATAATCTTGCATTGCATCTAAATTCACGGGCATATTGGTTACGCTACGTTACACAATTATGTATTGAAAATCAAATGATACCGTTCTATTGGGATGCCGGCGGTTCTGGAGCCAATGCTTGGGGATTTTTTAACAGACAAACCAATAAAATATCTGATTATCAAGGATTGAATGCTGTGTTGCAAGGTGGGATTAAATAAAGTTTGAAAGGTCTAAAAAGTCGGAATGTCTTAGTGTCGGAATGTCACTAGATAGTATACTCTTTTTTTTGTCACAGACGAGTTCTGCTTTAGCAAATTACGCAGATTCACACAGATTTTCACCACAAAGAACACAGAGAACCACAGAGAAACTTCAACTGAAAGTTGATAACTGATAACTCAAAAATTCATCATTCATCATTAAAACCCTATCTTTGCCACAAAAAAAAAACTAACAAATAATGAGCATGCGTCATTACGCATTAACAATTATTACAATTCCTTTTGCAACAAAAAATCAGAAATATACAAATGCTTAACTCCATTAACTGATTCTGTCCAAAATTCATCCATAGAAATTACATATTTTGGATATTGGTCTTTAATTGCTAAAAGTGTTGAAAATTCTCGGTCTACCGTTTCCTTATTCTCTAATTTATACGTTACTTGAATATATATTTTTTCGCCTTGCTTTTCGCCTATAAAATCAATCTCTTTTGAATCAAATTTTCCTACACACACTGAATATCCACGTCGTTTTAATTCAAGAAAAACAATATTTTCAAGAAATCCTGATATATTTCTATCTTTAAATCCCATAGTTGCATGTAGTAACGACACATCGCTCACATAGAATTTTTCTTGTGTTTTTAAAATTTCTTTTCCTTTAATATCATATCGCGGAACCTTATACACTATAAACGCACCTTCGAGTGCATGCAAATAATTATAAATTGTATTTATATCGACTTTGCGTTGTTGACTTTTAAAAAAATCTGCCACATTTTTACCGGAAAACGTATTTCCAATATTGTCGAATGCATACTTTACAACACGTTCGAGTAATTCTATATCGCGTATGTTGTATCGTTGAATGGTATCGCGAAGAATAATAGAAGAATATATATCATACACTATTTTATAAACAGCTTCTGAATCATACCTCGCACAATGAATTGCAGGGAATCCCCCCATGCGAAGAAAGGTTATAAAAGCCTCGTTATTTTTGTGTTTATCTAGAGAGGCAGGTGTAGAAGTAAACTGTAAATATTCATTGAACGAGAGCGTAAATACTGGTATTTCGATATATCTACCAGCTAAAAAAGTAGATAATTCCGATGATAATAAATGAGAATTTGAACCGGTAATATATATGTCAACATCAAAATCTACCATAAGAGAGTTTACACATTTTTCCCAATTGGTAACTTCTTGAATTTTGTCGAGAAAAATATATGCTTTTTTATCACGTGCCCGCATGTGTGAAATATGCGAATATAACTGTTGTGCATCAAGTAAATGAGCATTCATAAAACTTTCGAAATTTATTGAAATGATTTGCTCATCTGCAATATTGTTTGCACGTAAATGTGTGGCAAGCAAGTGCATAATAGTAGATTTTCCACATCTACGAATGCCGGTAATTACTTTTACAAATGGCTTATCTATAAAAGGAATTATTTTCTGAATATATGAGTCTCTTGCTATCATAGTTTTTATGTTTATATGCGCAAATATATAATTTTTTTTTAGCTTTTTATGGTTATAGGCATAAAAATATTGCAACCCATCTATGTATCCACTTACGTGTTCCGCTTCAGCAAATATTCACCGATTATTCACCACAGAGGGCACAGAGCCACACAGAGTATAGTAACACCTAATATCCGATATCTAAAACCTAATACCTTTCTTCCCCACAGATTACACAGATTTCCACAGATTATTCATCATTAAGCATTAATAATTAACCATTAACAATTTAGATAGTATTATTTCCGCATCAATTTCTAATTTTGAAAATGCAAACCATTTTTTACCCAAATCTTTTAATGACGCACCTATGTGATATACCGTTTTTGAATCAAGTATAAGAAATCTATCGTGTGACTGAGTGTTAGTTTTCACTTCAATTTCGGGATATTGTGCATTATGCTTTTGAATATCAAGCTGCAATTGCTTTGAGATTTGTTGCGTAAAAATTGTTGCCTGCACCTTGTCACTTCGTTTAGAAAGTAAAGTAAGAACCGTATCGTCAATATAATTGTCAATAAGAATTATTGACGTGTGAGCCGAACGTATTATATCTGCCACAAAAGTATAAGCATCGAATACTTGTCCATCGAAAAATATGCCTTGTTTGGGAGGAAGCGAAGATTGTATGTACAACTCAAATTCTTTTGATTTTTGCTGTAAGTCATGTACATCTTTCTCTAATTTTCGAATAGAAGATTGAACCACATATCCTTTTATCATATATTCTTTAAGAATGGAATTTGCCCACATTCTAAATTGGATTCCTCGTTGCGATTTTACACGATATCCTATTGATAAAATCATATCAATATTATAATGCTCCGTTTTATATATTTTTCCGTCACGAGCAGTTGTCGCAAAAATTGCGACAACTGATATTCCTTGTAATTCTTCTTTAAGAGCATTTGAAATATGCTTACCGATTGTCTTTATGTCTCGTTCAAAAAGTTGGGATATTTGTTTACGATTAAGCCACACTGTTTCTTATTCAATTCTTACTTCAAAATGTTCTTGCGTATCGGTTTGATACAAAATAATTTCGTTCATGGTATGTAGTGTTGTTGCAGTGCAAAAATAAAAAATCACCACAAAGAACACAGAGAACCACAGAGAAATTACAGCTGATAGTTGATACCAGATAACTAATAACTCAAAAATTAAGCATTACGCATTAATAATTATTTCTTCCCCTTAATCGTATGTTTGAGTTTAAGCACTGCAAAATTAATTTCTATAGTAGTTTCCGATTCATTATAATTCATATCAGTATCAAAAATTTGATTGATAATTGTACCTGCCTTTTGCATAACGTCCTTTTTTGTTTGCTCATCATGCGTTTGCGAGAGAGTTTGCACGTTCCTTTGTAGTTCTCTGATCTTTGTGAACGTTTCAATTATAGCAAGCGTCGTTTCAGTAGCTCGGGAGGATTTTAGGATTGTAGCAAGCATGTTATACCAATTGTTATTATGAAATAGATTAATCTATTTTATAATTTACAATGGTAAATACCGATATAATAAACAAATAGTTCAATGAGATGAAAATCGAAATTGAATTATATTGTTTATATAATCGGTATAAAGACCTTTTTCTGTAAAAGCTTTGGGTAAATTTGGTGAAAATTTTAGAGAATCGAGGTGGTCGAAATTTTCGACCACATATATTTTTTCACTTTCATCTAATTGAATTATATATCCATCAGGAAATTTTTCAGGATTATTTTTTACCGCCTCGTTTATCCGTTTGGTTTCTACGCCATACAATCGAGCGACATCGCTATCAATTATAACGTTCTGATTTTGAATACAAATAATGCATTGTTCAATGTTTTGTAATATTTCCATGGTGCTCTAATGTTAATTGCGTTCTGCAAATATATATAATTCACCACAGATTACGCAGATTCACACAGATTTTTCACAACAAAGAACACAGAGAACCACAGAGAATTTAGAGCTGATAGTTGATACCAGATAACTAATAACTCAAAAATTATGCATTACGCATTAATAATTATTTCTTCCCCTTAATCGTATGTTTGAGTTTAAGCACTGCAAAATTAATTTCTATAGTGGTTTCCGATTCATTATAATTCATATCATTATCAAACAATTGATTGATAATTGTACCCGTTTTTTGCATAATTTCCTTTTTTGTTTGCTCATCATGTGTTTGCGAAAGAGTTTGCACGTTTCTTTGCAATTCTCTAATTTTTGCAAATGTTTCTACAATAGCAAGGGTTGTTTCAGTTGCTTGTGGTGATTTAAGAATAGTTGCGAGCATGTAAAGACCTTTTTCTGTAAAAGCTTTGGGAATTTTTACTTTACCACCTTTTATTGAAGTCGAAATATTCGACTTCAACTGTTTCCACTCATATTCTGATAATTCTATGATATACCCATCAGGGAATTTTTCCGGATTGTTTTTTACCGCTTCATTTATGCGTTTAGTTTCTACTCCATACAATCGAGCTACATCGCTATCAATTATAACGTTCTGATTTTGAATACAAATAATACTTTGTTCAATGTTTTGTAATATTTCCATGTTGTGTTAATTTTGGTTGCGTTCTGCAAAAATAAAAAAATTCACCACAGATTACACAAATTTCCACAGATTCTTTCACCACAAAGAACACAAAGAACACAAAGCCACACAGAGCAAAATCAATTAAAAATTAAGAATTATCCCTAATACCTTTCTTCCCCACAGATTACACAGATTTCCACAGATTATTCATCATTAAGCATTAATAATTAACCATTAACAATTTAGATAGTATTATTTCCGCATCAATTTCTAATTTCGAAAATGCAAACCACTTTTTACCCAAATCTTTAAGCGAGGCACCAATATGATACACGGTATGCGAATCGAGTATAAGAAATCTATCGTGTGATTGTGTATAGGTTTTTACTTCGATTTTCGGATATTGTATGTTGTGTTTCTCAATGTCAAGCTGCAATTGTTTTGATATTTGTTGCGTAAAAATTGTCGCCTGCACCTTTTCCTTTCGCTTGGCAAGCAAAGTAAGAATCGTATCGTCAATGTAATTATCAATAAGAATTATTGACGTGTGAGCCAAACGTATTATATCTGCCACAAAAGTATAAGCATCGAATACTTGTCCATCGAAAAATATGCCTTGTTTGGGAGGAAGCGAAGATTGTATGTACAACTCAAATTCTTTTGATTTTTGCTGTAAGTCATGTACATCTTTCTCTAATTTTCGAATAGAAGATTGAACAACATATCCTTTCAGCATATATTCTTTAAGAATGGAATTTGCCCATATTCTAAATTGTGTGCCACGTTGAGATTTTACTCTATATCCTATTGATATTATTACATCTAAATTATACAATGTAGTTTTATAAGATTTTCCATCTGCCGCAGTTAGTAAAGAATTCTTACATACTGATATTTTTTGTAATTCACCTTCTTTAAAGATATTTGATGTGTGAATTGTTATATTATTACGTGAAGTTTGAAATAAATCAGCCATTTGTGCCTGCGTAAGCCACACGGTATCCTGTTCAATTCTTACTTCAATATTTTCCTGCGTATCGGTTTGATACACTATAATTTCGTTTGTCATGGTTTATTGTGTTGTTGCGGTGCAAAAATAAGAAATTTTACCACAAATTACACAGAGCCACACAGAGCAAAATCAATTAAAAATTAGAAATTATCCCCTATACCTTCCCCCCCCCCACAGATTACACGGATTTGCACAGATAATTCAGCATTCAACATTAATAATTCATCATTAAAAAATTTACCATTAACCATTAATATCTCATATCTAATATCTCATAATTCATCATTAACAATTTCCACAGATTCTTTCACCACAGAGAGCACAGAGCCACACAGAGTATATTAACACCTAATATCTGATATCTAAAACCTAATATCTTTTTTTCCACAAATTACACGGATTTCCACAGATAATTAAGCATTCATCATTAATAATTCATCATTAAAAAATTAACCATTAATATCTTATATCTCATATCTGATATCTCTTTCTCCCTCCCCAACAAAAATTAAAAATTAAAAATTAAAAATTAAAAGGTATTTTTGCCCCCAAATAAACTAACAATAAACAGCTTTTTTACATAAAGCATTTATCATTACAAAAGTGACCAAAGAAGAATTACTTAATCGTTTACAAGATATTGAATGGGACGACTTTGAAGTAAAAGAAGCCCGTACAGATCTTCCAAAAAATATTTGGGAAACGGTGAGTGCTTTCGCTAATATGTCGGGTGGTTGGATTGTTTTGGGTGTTTCGCAAAACGCTCAGATTTTTACAATAACTGGTGTAGAAAATCCCGAAAAAATGGAACAAGACTTTACAACAGTGCTTCGTAGTAAAAATAAATTCAATGTACTTATAAACCCTATATGCCATAAATATTCAATTGAAGAAAAATCAATTTTGCTCTTTTATATTCCTTCTTCAGAACAAAAACCGGTATATTTTAATTCATTAACAAACACCTTTATTCGCTCCGGTAGTGGCGACCAACGAGCAAGTGATTCCGAAATAAATGCATTGTTACGCGATCAACTTTTTGGTGTAATGTCGGCACGTAAAGCTATTAATACCAGTATTAACGATATTAATCGTGTAAGTCTTAATAGATATAGAGACTATATGGCACGGTTTAATCCGTCGTTGCAATACAATGCATTAACCGAACAAGAATTCCTGGAACGCCTACATATCATAGATGGAGAACATCTTACCTATGGCGGTTTACTCTTTTTAGGTAATGCAATAGCTATAAATAAAAACATAAGCGATTTTAGAGTTGATTTACTCGAAATTCCAGGTACTTCGTATGCCGATGCTGAACCTCGCTATACCTTTCGCCTTGAAGAGCAAGAAAATTTATGGGAATATTATTTTGCTATTTTCGAAAGACTCAAACGACAAGTTGATATGCCATTTAAAATGAATAATTTAGGCATAGCCGAAGAACAAAGCCCGCTTTTAGAAGCATTGCGCGAAGCATTAGTAAATATGTTAATGCATGCCGATTACTTTAGTACAGCAAAGCCTCGAGTTCGCATATTTAGCAATAGAATAGAGTTTGAAAATCCTGGTTGTTTTCCATTACCAATAGAAACGTTGCTTACAACAGATATTTCGCAACCGCGAAATCCAATATTAGCAAAACTGTTTCGTAATGTAAAACTTGCCGAAAATGCAGGTTTTGGTTTTTACAAAATGCGAATGTGGGAAAAACTAACCCATACTAAAGTTGATTTTTCGTCAACTATTGCATTTTCTGTAGTTACATTTGTTTTGCCTTCCGAAAATGAATCACATGAAAATGCCGTAATTAAAAACTATACTGAAAACTATACTGAAAACTATACTGAAAACTATACTGAAAACAGAATACTAGTTGCAATTAAGAATAATCCAAAAATAACAATTCCAGAGCTTTCTTTACTCATAGGGATAACGGAAATAGGCATAAAATGGAATTTGAAAAAACTAAAAACAAAGAATATTCTCCAACGCATAGGAGCAGCAAAAGGCGGATATTGGAAAATTAACCGGTAACAATTCACCACAGACGAGTTCCGCTTTAGCGAATTACTATATCCA